>JBJKQT010000194.1:0-19646 GCA_046705065.1 Desulfocapsaceae bacterium | reverse complement strand
CAAAAAGGCCCTTTCGTCCAAACTCTGCGTTATGCTCAAAATTTTATCCTCGGAATATCACTTATATGCCTGCGGTAAAATTTTTCGCTTGCCTTGATTTTGAACGAAAATTCTCATTTTGCAAAAGACTCGTATATTAGAGAAATATCCGTTCCAGCTGAAACCTCAACTGACTCGACTTTAGCTGGTACTGACCGTTTAAAAGTCCAACGATATGAAATTAAAAGAACTTGGTTTTGACCAATGGTTTGAAGGTCACTCGGAGGAGTTCTGCCTGGAAGATTGCAGCCTTGCACGCGTTTCCGCCGTTGACCGCGGATCCTATCTTGTGCGGAATGAATTGACGGAAGTGCCGGCAGAGCTGACAGGGAGGCTTTCATATCAGATCGAAAGCTCCACGGATCTGCCGTGTGTCGGTGATTGGGTAACGGCACAGTATTACAACGATGATTCGGCGGCCATCATCCACCGGATTTTCCCACGAAAAACGTTCCTTCGTCGCAAGACTGCGGGCGAAAACGTCGACTACCAGATGATTGCAGCCAATATCGATACGGCTTTTATCGTCCAGTCATGTCATTTTGATTTCAATCCACGTCGTTTAGATCGGTATTTGGTCATGGCGGCAGACGGGCATGTGCAACCGATTGTCGTTCTTACCAAGACGGATTTAATCAGCCAGGATGAATTGGATAAGAAACTTGCGCTCACAGCGTCTATCGCCAAGGTAAAGGTAATCACCCTCAGCAACATCACAGGGGTTGGTTGTGATGAGTTTCAACAGACGCTCTTACCTGGAAAGACATACTGTCTGCTTGGCTCTTCGGGTGTGGGCAAAACAACTCTTATAAACCGTATCCTGGGACAAAATGCCTTTGATACGAATACGGTCAGCAGTACTGGAGAAGGCACACATACGACGACCCGCCGACAGCTCATCGTTCTACCCCACGGAGCGATGCTGATCGATACGCCTGGCATGCGGGAGTTGGGAATTGTTGGCACCGGCGACGGTGTCGCCATAGGTTTTGAGGAATTTGTCGACATTTCCTTAGATTGTCGTTATGCAAATTGTAGTCATGAACACGAACCAGGCTGTGCCGTCAGAGCCGCGGTCGAAAGCGGAGAATTGGATAAAAACCGCTATTTCAACTACCTCAAGCTCAAGAAAGAGTCGGAGTACAACGAAATGTCTTACCAGGAAAAACGAAAAAAGGATAAGTCCTTTGGACGATTCATCAAATCGGTGAAAAATCAAAATTCTAGGAGGTTGTTGCGGAACGAGCCTTGAAAATTTGCGGTTAATTGTTCAAGGTCATCTTGAAAAATAGCCCATTGAGCCTCATGCAAAATAGCCTTAATCTAATATTGATTTTTCGTAATCACCAGATAAAAAAACTGATAATTTGCACGCAGATCAAGGCATAAATTCCAGCCATGACATCGTCGAGCATTATCCCCATACCGCCATGGATATGGCGATCGAACCATGAAACAGGAAACGGTTTTACAATATCGAAGATCCTGAAAAGGATAAAGGCAAGCACCCATGCCATGGGATGGGAAGGAACCAAAATCAGGGCAATCAACATGCCTACGATCTCGTCGATGACGATGCAACCGGGATCGGCTTGATCCAGGATCTTTTCGGCGGAACCGGCAGCAAAAAAACCGGCTATGAAAAGAGCCGCAAGCCATGCAAGATAAGCGGGCAGGCTGAGTTTTCTAAGCAGAAGCCAGGGAAGAAATGCTGCAGCAGACCCCCAGGTGCCGGGAGCTTTGGGTATCTTGCCGGCATAGCATCCCGTCGCAAGCGCCATGATCAACCTGTTCATGCCGCATCCTCCCTCCACCTGCAAATTTCGGCATAAACCTGTTGCAGAGGTACCTCGTATTTCTCTGCTATTTCCCGACAGACCTCGTACTCAGGGGTGATACGGACACCGGACGGTGAGTATATCTTTTTGGCCGACACTTTGCCCCATTTTGTTTCAACAAAGATAGATTCCCGTTTCAGAGTTGCGCGTTGCTCTTTTCTGAATCGCAGGCCGATGGCACTTGTTTCCGATAGGACGGTCGTTTTCAGAATATGCGCCCGGGCCGGAGCGCAAATCACCTGCAACCTGAATCCCGGCCTTCCTTTTTTCGTCTGTTGAGGGGCAATGGTGACATCGAGTGCACCTCGTGATAGAAGGAGGTCGCAGACATAGGGGAAACCTTCCGGGTTCCAGTCGTCCAGGTTGGTCTCGATTATCTCAACCTCCTGCGCTTCGTCAACCGTCTGAGCCTGTCCCACGATCAGGCGGAAGAGATCGGGGCCCTGGTCGGGGAGCGTGAGATCGCCTGCTCCATAGCCGGTTTTTTCAATGATCATTGGGTCCATGGGACCGAAACGATCGGCCAGAACCTTGAGCAGAGCGGCACCTGTCGGCGTTACCAATTCCTCGTCGACGGCAACGCCGTAAACGGGAACTCCGCGGAGAATCTCGCACACCGCTGGAGCAGGAAGGGGCAGGCGGCCATGGGCGCAGCGGACCATCCCTTTGCCAAGTGGAATCGGCGAGGCACTGAGACGGTCCACGCCAAGGTGATGCAGGCCGGCTACGGTGCCCACGATATCGACAATAGTGTCAACGGCGCCAATTTCGTGGAAATGAATCTCCTCAATGGAAATACCGTGAACTTTCGCCTCGGCCTTGCCCAACTCTTTGAAAACGGAGCTCGATTTGTCTACGACCTTGCGAGGGAGTCCGGAACTTTCCAAAATGCTCAGAATTGAGGAGAGACGGCGAAATTCGGGGTGAGGGTCACCTTCAACGGAAATGGAAACGCTTTCGATGGAATTGAGGATTTTTGTTTTTACGTTAAGCGCGACTTGTCCGATCTCAAGTTTATCCAGTGTCTCCCTGAGTGTTTCCACCTTAAGACCTGCATGGAGAAGAGCGCCTAAAAACATATTGCCGCTTACCCCGGAGAAACAGTCGGCGTAAGCGATGCGTTGAGGTGTTGTCATCTGCTGAGGCTAGAAGAAGAGGTTGCTTTTAGAAGGGTTGCGAATTTAATTCTCAAGAGCCTTCTTTTGTAAAAGGTTTTTGAGATTCGGCTTTGGCAAAGCACAAGCCGGTCGGAAGTGGATGGCCACAGATATAGGCATCGACGCTCATGCGTTTTCCTCCCTCGGGCTGGATTTCTTTAACCAAAAGAGCGTTCTGTCCTGTCGCAATAAGCAGGCCGTCTTTATCTGCGCGAAGCAAAGTTCCGGGCTCCGCCTGGTTGGCGACCCGGACGACATCAGGTGAGAAGAAACGAAAACGCTTTTGCTCAAGAAAGCTGTAGGCGGTGGGCCAAGGGTCCAGTCCGCGGATCCAACAGTGCAATTCCGTTGCGGAGCGCTGCCAGTCAATGAGACCATGTTCTTTGGTCAGCATTGGGGCAAGGGTTGCTCGGCTGTTGTCCTGGGGAATGGCGTGGAGTTTATCCTCGCGAAGTTTGTCCAAAGCCTGCAGCAAAGTCTGAGCTCCAAGATCAGCTAGTTTTTGAAAAAGCGAGCCTGCTGTTTCGTCGGGAGCCGCCTGAATGCTTGCGGTCAAAAGCATATCTCCCGTATCCATTCCTTCATCCATGCGCATAATGGTTACGCCGACATCGGTTTCGCCGTTGATAACCGCCCATTGAATAGGAGCCGCACCCCTGTATTTCGGTAAAAGAGAGCCGTGGACGTTGATGCAGCCAAGTGGCGGCAATTCAAGGATGGCAGGAGGCAAAATGCGGCCATAGGCCGCAACGACGATGATATCGGGACGAAATCCTTCAAGAGTTTCCCTGAATTCCTGGGTTTTGATCTTGGTGGGTTGAAGAACAGGCACACCTGCTGCAAGAGCCTCGGTCTTAACCGGCGGCGGTGTTATCTTTTTCCCCCGGCCTTTTTCCCGGTCGGGTTGGGTAACGACCGCCACGACCTCGTCCGGGCCCATGAGCAGACTTCTCAGCACGGGCACCGCAAAGTCAGGAGTTCCCATGAAAAGGATTCGGTACGTTCCCATCAGACGGCTCTCGCTTCGTGAGAGAGCATCTTTTTGACTTTCTTCTTGTAGAGCTGTCTTTTCAAGGAACTAAGATGATCAATAAAAAGTATACCGTGAAGGTGATCAATCTCGTGTTGAAGAACAACGGCAAACCTATCCTCCGCGGTTATCTCTTTAGGATTGCCGTCGATGTCCTGATAGGAAACGACAACCTTTTGAAAGCGCTTCACCTTGGACGTGAGATCGGGAATGCTCAGACACCCTTCCTCGTCTACCTGGCGCCCTTCATGGCTGATGATCTTAGGATTTATCAAAGGCATGAAATCCTTTTGCCCTTTGTCCTTGGATAGATCCACCACGATGACTTGGCTCGAAATCCCTATTTGAGGGGCCGCAAGGCCTATTCCTGGAGCGTCATACATGGTCTCGGCCATATCGGCCACCAGTTGCTTCAAACCATTATCAAAGATCGTCACCGCCTCTGTTTCCCGGCGAAGAATGGGATCCGGATATGTCAAAATGGCACGTATCGTCATTGCAAACTCTTAACTTGTGAACCTCTTATAAAACGGACTTTCGCCAAAACTCTGCATTATGCTATAAATTTTATCTTTGGAATATTACCCATATGCCTGTGGTAAAATGTTTCGCATGCCTTGGCTTTGAGCGAAAATCCTCATTCTGCAAACGGCTCTTATTTGAGAAGATAAAATTAATTTCGCATGATTTTAATCTCTTGCAGTAATCTCCCCTTTATCTTACCATACTGAAATAGTTTATGCTATCGGCGAAAAGGAACCGATAATGAGGAAGATCCCACAGATCTTATGCTAAAACAATAATCGTCTTTGAGAAAAACTCAACAGGATCAACTCCCCCTTATGAATAGTCTGTTTTTGCTTGCGAGTTATCTTATCGGCGCCATACCCTTCGGCCTGCTTATCAGCAAAGCTGTTGGGGTTGACGTGCGACTGGAGGGAAGCCGCAATATCGGGGCCACAAATGTCAGCCGAGTGTTGGGCAAGAAACTGGGCCTGCTGACGCTTCTTTGCGATGTGGCCAAAGGATACCTGCCGTTGCTGGCAGCAGCTCGTTATCTTCCGGAAGGAGCGGCCCGGCAGTTGATTATCTCCTTATGCGGTGTGATGGCGGTCATCGGGCATATGTTCCCCATTTATCTCAAATTCAAAGGAGGGAAGGGGGTTGCAACCGGCCTCGGCGTTTTTTTCTTTTTTTCCCCCTTGGCCATCGCAGTGAGTCTGGCTATCTTTGTTGCCGCGGTTGCAGCCACAGGATTCGTTTCAGTGGGCTCATTAGCGGCTTCGGCGCTTATCCCTTTCTGGATATGGCTTTTCGGAGGAAACCGTGTAACGATTCTTGCAGCCCTATCCATTGCTTGCCTGATCTGGATCAAACACAGGGAAAATATCGGCAGACTACTGAGGGGCGAAGAAAAAACATGGAGAAAAACCAAAAGGCACTAACAGGATTGCCGATCCTTCTCAGGAAGGAAGCGAGGCGCAACCATTCATGTCTTGCTTCTTTTTTCTATTTGTACAAAAGACTCGAGGAATTCTCTGATCAACTGCTTTCTTGTTTTCGGTGTCAGTCGAAAATAAAACGGACTGAGCATCAGGATTCGAATTGCTTCTCGGGGTGTCATTTTGCCCTCCATGGCTAGACGTGAAAAATTGTTTCCACCTACTTAGTATATCGGCAATGGCAATGAGAATCTTTATTAAAAAAATAGTCATTGCTGAATAAAATTTCATCTGCTGCGGGAACAGGTTCTGAAACAATCAATTATAAAGAAACTATTATGCTGCAGATAAAGAGCAGACGAACTTTATTGGAAAGAGATTTTTTTACTTTGCAATTCCTCTTTTACTGATTCGCCAAGCTCTTGGATGGAATAGGGTTTCTTTAAAAATCCCCTTGCACCTAAAATCTGCACCATCCTTACCTCCTCGCTGGCCGCAAATCCGCTGACGATAACAGCTTTCTGGTTGGGATGGAGTTCGATAATGCGCTTGAAAGTATCGAGACCGCTCAAACCAGGGGACATGATCATATCCAAAAGTATGAGATCAACGCGGTTTTTTGCAAGGTAGGCGACGGCTTCCTCCCCTGACTGTACACAATGTGCGTCATAATTCAGGGTGTTGAGGATTCTTCCTGCAATATCTAATTGTTGTGCTTCGTCGTCGATGACGAGGATTGACTCTTTGTTGCCTCGCAGCTTGTCCATGGGCATCTGTCCGTTTTTACTTTGCAACGGCTGGTCCGTTTTAGGGAAATACAGATGGAAGGTTGTTCCTTTTTCGCTGCTTTTTACGGTTATGGTTCCTCCATGATCGTGCATGGTGTTCCAGACGACGGCAAGTCCCAGCCCGGTGCCGCTTTTCCCCATGGCCTTTTTGGTATAGAAAGGTTCGAAAATGTGTTCAAGGTCTTGTTCTTTGATTCCATGGCCGGTATCGGAAAAGGTAAGCACAGCATAGAGGCCTGGGGGTAAACCTGTTATTTCCGCTTTTGATTCATCCAATTGCAAATTTTGGGTTGCTATGGTTATGACGCCTTCATCGTCGATGGCTTCCATGGCATTTAACATAAGATTCAATAGGCATTTTTTTATATGAATCGAAGAGCAGGAAATAAGCGTTAAGCACGGATCAAAAATCTTGCGGCAAGTGATTCGGACATGGGAGGATTGGATGTCCAGATGTTCAGGTGAGGAGAAATACTCTGCTATGAGACTGTTAAGATCGGTTGTTTCTTTGGGGCTGGCTACTCCTCTTGCAACGGTGAGCAAATCGGATACCACTGCTGCCGCTCTTTTCCCCGATTCGTGAATTGCCTCAAGAGGCCGGCGGAAACCACTCTCTGGAGGAAGCTGCAAAAGAATAAGTTCCGGGTAGCTGACAATGCCCGATAGGATATTGTTCAGATCATGGGCAACGCCACCTGCCAGAAGACCGATTGCTTCCATCTTCCGCGCGCGTTCGAGTTGAGCCTGGAGGTTGCGTTTTTCCGTGGTATCCATAAAAAACCCGACCAGGCATGTTCTTCCGGCGAAATTGACTTTTCCTGTGACGATGTCGGCAAAAAACGTAGTTCCGTCTTTCTTTGTACATGGAATATCCGACACCATTCGTATCTTGCCCTCAATCATGGCGGCAAAGTCGTCCCTCATCTGTTTACGAGACCCTTCAGGATGGATATCGGCGAGTTTCTTGCCTAGTATATTTTCGGAGTTTTCATAGCCGAGCATAGTGGTAATAGCAGGGTTCGCGTAGAGAAATTCAGTGGTTTTCCCATCTGCAATCAAGATGCCCTGGGTTGTGTTTTCAACTATTGCCCTGAAACGTTTTTCACTCTCGGAGAGTTCCACTGTCCGTTCTTCAACTTTTTGTTCCAGTGTATTCACAAGCTCTCTGATTTTTGCCGCCATAGTATTAAAGGTCTGGGCAAGTCTACCCAATTCATCGGGTCCTTCACCATGTGCAGTACTATCGAGATTCCCTTGTTGGAAGCTCTCGGCCGACCGGGTCAGGCTGATGATATTTTCAGTGATGGTGCGGTTGAGAAGTTTGGCCATTGCTATGGCAAGAAGGAGACCGGTTGCCGTGATGACTGCCATAATAATAAGTGCGGATTTGTGGGCGCGGGAAATATTTTTTTGTGCCAAGGCCACGTCTTCCTTGGCCAGTCTGATCAGGGTGGTTGATGCCGGTTCGGTGGCTTCGGTTTGCAACGAAAAATCAGTGAATTTGCTTTTCAGATCAACATCGACCGATAAAATCTTTTCCGCGGTTTCTTTCCATTTCGCGAGCAATCCGAGCGCCGTGCGTTTTTCCTCATCGCTTAAAGAGGGGTCTTTTGTGATGGCTCCTTTGAGTTGTGTGAAGACGTTGAATGATGACTGCATGGAGGATCTTTGACGGTTGATCAGATAATCTTTGCTGAAGGAAGCCATCTCGTCGAAGAGTTCATTCAATGATGAATGGGTTTCGATTTCCTTTTCCAGGGCTGCGGTATATTGGCGAAACAGTGTTTCCAGACCGTCTTTGGGGGCAGCCAACTCTCTGATCAGTGCAATGGATTCCGCTGAGGTTTGGGCAAAACGTCGTGCCGATGAGACATAGAGGTTTAGATCGATGTGATTGTTTTGAAGCGCCGTGTAGATATGAGGATCTTTCAGCATTTCTTTGAGCCGCGCGCTGTCTTGAAGGACCTTGTTGATTTTCAAGGCCGACGGGTGGGCATAGAGGTCATAAGCTTTTGTAAAACCGATTAAAGGATAATAAAGGAAAAAGTCGCTGTGAAGTCTCCGGGCTTTTTCCATCCCGCGTTCCATCTCTAGGACAAGCTCCTGAACGCCGGCACTTATCCGAATGGTCCTTTCGGCATTATGGACAGAGTCCAATGAGTAATACCCTGTGATGGCGATCATCACCAAAAGCAAAAGAAACACTCCGAAACCCGTCGCAAATTTCGTTGTGATACTGGCTTTTTTCCAGAGAGGAAGCATTGTATTTTGCCCGTTCTATTATAATACTACCTTGGAAATCTCGTTCTCCTCGACTTCTGGGTTTGCCGAAAAATTATTATTTCCGAAATTATAATTACAAACTACCGGTAAAAATATGTCAGCCGTCTTGATTTTGAATGAAAATCCAAAATTTACAAAAGCCTCATTTTTCAGGAATATAGGAGAATACCACGTTCTTCTCCAGTCCTTTCAAACCGGCATCGGGATCGTCGAGGCGGAGGACGTTAAAGGCCGGGGACGCACAATCCCCGAAGCGGTTGCAACTTAGATTTCCGGTTATTGCATTAAAGTTGGTCGTTGAATACAGCGTTTTGCGTAGAGCGTCTCGACCGATATGAATTGTTCCGTTTTTGTCCTTAACAGCGGTTTTTCGTATGGCGTTAAGAAGTAGATCGGCGGCATCATAGGCGCTTAGAAAATAACGGGTCACCGGAGCAAGCGCAAAGGTTTTCTCGTATTTCCGGTTCAATGCCATAACAGATTCATCATTGATATGCGCAAAGGCCGGACCGATGAAATACATTCCTTTCGCTTTTTCTTTTACAGAATCAAGAAAACTGGACTGGATCAGAGCCCCGTCGCTCATCATCACAATATCTTTGAATCTGGGATTATTCTTTGCTTGAAGGAGAATCAAATTTCCTTCAGGTTGAAAGAGAGGAAAAAAGAGCAGACGTGCGCCGGAATCAAGAACGGCATCCAGGACCGGCTGCATCAGGGTCTCACCTTTATTGATAGAGGCATTGAGGACAATATCTCCCCCCAACTTTCTAAATTGACGGATAAAGCCGTTTGTAAGACCTTCTGTATAGATGTCTTGGTCGTTGATTGTTGCGGCTTTTCGGATGCCGAGCTTCCGGTAGGCAAAGATGGCTGCCGCCTTGCCGGACGATTCTTCGTTCGGTGCGGTTCGAAAATATCCCGGATGGTAGTCGGGGGCTGCTTTGCCGTCGATGGAGGTCAGATAGGGGGCGCTGTTATTTCCGGAAATCATGGTCAGCCCGGCTTTTGATATGGCGGCAGAGGAGGTAGCGGCGGCCGCAGAACAGGTGGTTCCGAGGATGGCTACTATCTGCGGATCGGCTATGATCTTTAAAGCGGCATTGGCTCCGCCTTCCCTGGAACACCGTGAATCCTCTGTTTGCAGTAAAATAGGTCTGCCAAGGATTTTCCCTTTGTGGTCGTTGACGGCAAGTTGAATCCCTCGCACCTGATCAATGCCCAGGGGAGCAACCTCGCCGGAGAGTGCCTGGAGAATGCCGATCTTGACGGGAGCTTGGGGGGCGATATCAACACAGCCCAAATGATCGGTGCAGCGAAACGGTGATCGCGACTCCCGGCACCCGTTGATGGCCAGGAACAAAAGGAGAAAGACGGGTAAGTGCTGAAGCGAAAATTTCATTTCTGCGTTTCCGTACCGGTGAGACGAGAAAAAAGGCGATGATCTTTATCCATTATTGCAAGATAGCAAAGAAGAAGAACAAAGAACAAGAAGACCAAGACATTTTTCTGATAAATATCGGTCACGAATATTTCGTGGCTAAGGGGTTTGTCGGATTAACATGTTCTTTTTAAATATATTTTTAGTTTTATACCACCAGGCACCAGATGATTTTCACTGATCACCAGCCTTGCGGCTGGATGTGATTTCGGCATGGGTTGGCCTGTTTCTGTGACGGTTGTCCGGTCATCAGGTCGGTTGCCTAATCTTACAATTTTTAAGGGGGATGATGAGTAATCTCCTTGAAATGCTGGTGAGGTTTTGAAAAGATAAAAATACATATCGGAATCGGGAATCTCTTTGGAAGCCACCTTGAAAAATCGACCTTTCGAAAATCGGATTTTTCAAGGTGGGCCTGGAGAATGGCCATAATTTTGAGCTAACCTTGTTATGCCGTTAGAATGACATGAATTTCTATTCTGAATTATTTTTTCTTTTGCATTAAGGATTAAATTGACTGATAAATACTTAGAGAAAAGGTGTCTGTCCAAGGTGGCAAATAATGGAAAATAAAATAAAAACGACTTTGTTGCATGATTGGCACGTCGCCGGAGGAGCCAATATGGCATCCTTTGCCTCTTACGATATGCCTCTCTGGTATCCAACCGGGGCTAAAAAAGAGCATCTGGCTGTTCTTAAAGGCGCAGGTCTTTTCGATACCAGTCATATGGCTGTGGTTACCGTGAGTGGCCCTGGGGCCAAAAGCTTGCTGCAAAAATGCTTTTCACGTGACCTGGATGCCTGTCTCGGTTTGAAAAAAACTCAGTTGCTGGCTGGGAGATGCGTGTACGGTGTTTTTCTCGACTCCCGCGGGCATGTCGTGGACGACGCGATTGTCTACATGGCAGCAGACGAAATGTTCATGGTGGTGGTCAATGCCGGGATGGGTGGGAAGGTGTCGGCTCATCTCAAGGCCAACAAAGATTCGAACGATTCCGTCGTTACAGACTTGACCGATGGGGTGGGGAAGATGGACCTTCAGGGACCCGCGTCGGCAAAAATCTTGAAAAAGATACTTAAAAATCCTGATAGAGTCTTTGAAGCAATGCCCTATTTTTCTTTCAAAGGATGGTTTGACAAGAAAGGCGCATACGGTGAACCGATTGAGCTTGTCAAAGGTCAATCGGTCATGCTTTCGCGAACAGGTTATACCGGTGAATTCGGTTTTGAACTCTATGTCGGCCTCACTGATATGCAAAAAATTTGGGAGATGATTCTTGCCGCAGGACGCGAGTTCGATGTTATTCCTTGCGGTTTAGCCGCCAGGGATTCTTTGCGGGCAGGAGCCATGCTGCCGCTTTCGCATCAGGATATCGGTGACTGGCCCTTTGTCAATAACCCATGGCAGTTTGCTCTGGCCTGGGACACGAGCGGTACAAAATTCTGTAAAAATTTTATAGGGTCAAAGGCCTTGCTTGATGCGATCGATCAGGACCATACTTATGCTTACGCCGGATACGATCCAAGAAAAATCAATGCAGGCGAAGGCAGTTATGTGACTGATGCCGATGGATCCGGAATCGGAACAATCCTCACCTGCACGACCGATATGTCCATCGGCAGAATTGAGAAGACCATCGTTGGTATTGCAACACCCGAGGATTCCGGAAAGCCTGTGGATTTTGTGCCTCGCGGGCTCTGTTGCGGCTTTGTTAAAGTGAAAGAACCCCTGGCGATAGGCCGGGAAGTATTTTTGACCGATGGAAAAAGACATATCAGAGTGGAAATACGAAGCGACGTCCGCCCTAACCGGACCGCTTTTTATGCGATTGAGAAAATGTTGTGAGTTTTGTGACTTTATTCGCTTTTCATCAACCAGAAAGGAGAGGGCGTAAACCATGAAAGAAATAAATGAGCTGAACTTGCCGGAAGATCTGCACTATACCAAAGACCATGAATGGGTGAAAATGGATGGGGACACGGCCCTCATCGGGATCACCGACTACGCGCAAGACCAATTGGGGGATATCGTTTTTGTCGAGATGCCCGAGATTGGCGATGAATTCGGTCAAGGAGAGGAGTTCGGGTCGTTGGAATCCGTCAAGGCGGTGTCGGAAATTTATTTGCCGTTAAGCGGCGAAATCGTCGAAATCAACGAAGCTTTGGGCGATAATCCGGAACTTGTAAACCAAGACCCTTACGAAAATTGGATTGTCAGGATAAATCCGAGCGACACCGATGAATTGGATAATTTACTTTCCTTCGAAGAGTATTATGACATGTTAAACGGTTGATCCCTTTTCACCGAGGATGACTATGCGCTTTTTACCTCATACTGATGAAGAAATTGAATCCATGCTGAAAGCGGTTGGAGCCGGAGATCTCGACGATCTGTTTTCCCGGGTGCCGCAAGCCTGTCGTCGTGACGGCGCAATGAAATTGCCTGCAGCCATAACCGAGTGGGAACTCAACGATCGTATCGGTACGATCACCGACATGATGCATGTCCGGCCTGATTTCAAAGTTTTGATCGGAGCCGGCAGCTACGATCACAACATTCCGGCTATTGTCCCGGCCCTGACGAGCCGGTCCGAATTTCTGACGGCTTATACACCCTATCAGCCGGAGATGGCTCAGGGGACGTTGCAGGGCATTTACGAATATCAGACGCTCACAGCAAGACTTCTCGGCACGGATGTGGCCAATGCATCAATGTACGATGGCGCTTCGGCGCTTGCCGAAGCCCTGCTGATGGGGCTCAGGATTGCCAAAAAAAAGAAAAAGGTGGCTGTTTCAAAGGCAATCCATCCCCACTACCGCCAGGTTGTCGAAACCTATTTCGGACCGACGGAATTCGAGATTATGGAACTTCCGTATCTTGAGAACGGTCGAACTGATCTTTCCGGTTTGGAAGGCCATGAAGAGCTTGCGGCGGTGGCGGTTCAATCGCCGAATTTTTTCGGGGTGGTTGAAGATCTGACGGCAGCTGCCACGGCAATTCATGCCGTCGGCGCCGTCTTTGTTGCGGGTTTTACTGAACCGCTGGCTTATGGGTTGTTGAAAAATCCCGGTAGCTGCGGTGCCGACATCGTATGCGGTGAAGGACAGAGCTTTGGAATTCCCAAATCGTTCGGAGGCCCCGGGCTCGGAATGTTTTCCTGTCTCGAGAAATACGTGCGCAGCATGCCTGGGCGTCTGGTCGGCCAGACCGCTGACCTTGAAGGAAGGCGAGGATATGTCTTGACCCTTGCCACCAGAGAACAGCATATTCGGCGAGAGAAGGCCACTTCCAACATTTGTTCCAATCAGGGCCTCTGTGCGATGATCGCAGGCATCTATATGGCAACTTTGGGCGGCACGGGAATACGCCGGCTTTCCCGGTTAAATTACGACAAAGCGGAATATTTCAAAACGGAACTTGAAAAAGCAGGAGCCAAAATCAGATTCTCCGCACCGACCTTTAATGAGTTTGTTGTAGAATTTACCAAAAAATTCAAGCCGGTTGCAAAACGGCTCGTAAAAAAGAAAATCATCGCCGGTCTCGAACTCGGCGGGTACTATCCGGAACTTGAAAATAACTATCTTTTCTGTGTGACTGAAACCGTCAGCAAAGAAGTTATGGATACCGTTGTCAGGGAGGTGAGGAGATGAAGAACGTTTTTGCCACCGGCGGATTGATCCTGAACGAACCTCTTCTTTGGGAAAAAGGAAAAAAAGGGCGAATTGCCATTGACATACCTGAAAACGATGTGCCGTCGGCATCAATCGATCCGGAAGTGGCCGGCCCCGGTCCTGATTTTCCCGATCTTGGCGAGGTGGATATCGTACGGCATTATACCCGTCTTTCTCAGTGGAATTTCGGTGTGGATACGGGAATGTATCCTCTGGGTTCCTGCACCATGAAATACAACCCGAAAATCAATGATAAAATAGCGGCAACCCCGGGACTGGCTTCTGCGCACCCGATGCTTCCTGACGAGCTCTGTCAGGGAACCCTCCATCTCATGCATGAGTTGCAAACGTATCTTGCGGCAATCACCGGCCTTGATGCTGTATCGTTGCAGCCTGCTGCCGGAGCTCATGGCGAGCTCACCGGTATGTTGATCTTTTCCGCATATCATAAAAGCCGCGGCACTCGGCGGACAAAAATCCTGATCCCCGACACCGCTCATGGCACAAATCCGGCCAGCGCCGCCCTCTGTGGATTGCATCCTGTCCCGGTGGAATCCGGTCCTGACGGGATCATCGAACCGAGGGTAATTGCCGAACTCATGGATAACGAGACGGTGGGAATCATGGTCACCAATCCCAACACCATAGGTCTTTTTGAGGAAAACATCAAAGAAATAGCTGGAATCATCCATGGAAAAGGTGGCCTCGTGTATGCCGATGGGGCAAACATGAACGCTATCATGGGGGTGGTGGATCTAAAAAAATGCGGGGTTGACATTTTGCATCTGAATCTGCATAAAACCTTTTCCACTCCCCATGGAGGCGGGGGACCGGGAGCCGGACCGGTATGCGTCGTCAGGCGTCTGGAGAAATTTCTTCCCGTTCCCCGGGTCAAAAAGATCGGTAAAACCTATGTGCTCGATTCCGACCAGCCCCTTTCAGTCGGTCGTATCCATGCCTTTCACGGCAACTTCGGCGTTCTCGTGCGGGCCTTCAGCTACATTTGCCTGATGGGTGCAGAAAATCTAAAAAAAGCGAGTCAGCTCGCCGTGTTGAATGCCAATTACATCAAGGAAAAGTTGAAACAGGAGCTGCATTTGCCCTATGATAGACCCTGTATGCACGAATGTGTATTTTCCGATCAGAAGCAGCACGATTTAAAAGTGACGACTCTCGATATGGCCAAACGGCTGATGGATTTCGGTTTTCATCCTCCCACCATTTATTTTCCTTTGGTGGTCGGCGGTGCGATAATGATTGAACCTACCGAAACGGAGAGCAAGGACGAACTGGATCTTTTTATTGCAGCTTTTAAAGAGATAGCGCGTGAAGCAAGGGAAAATCCGGAAATCCTGCACCAGGCCCCGCATCTTTGCAAGGTCAAAAGACTCGACGAGACGATGGCGGCCAGGCATCCCTGCCTGACGGGCTAAGAAGAGCGAGGCGAATAAATGCAGAAAAAGGCAACCCTGCAAGACTTAGGGGTCATGGAGTATAGAGAGGCATATGACATCCAGCTCGACCTCGTGGAAAAGCGAAGATGCGGTGCAATCGACAATGATGTCTTTTTGCTGACCGAACATCCCTCGGTATTTACTCTGGGGCGCAGAGGAGGGCGGGAAAATCTGATGGTTTCAGAAGAATTCCTGCGGCGAAAAGGCGTGTCCGTCATTCACGTGGAGCGGGGAGGCAACATTACGTATCATGGCAGGGGGCAGGTGGTTGTCTATCCGATCCTGGAATTGAGAGGCGCCGGGCTTTCCATCGGCGATTACATCTTCAGGTTGGAAGAGGTGATGATTCGACTCAGTGCTGATTTTGGTATCAAGGCCGTACGGGATCCGCGGAACCATGGAGTTTGGGTCGGGCATTGCAAACTTGGAAGTGTCGGAATCGCCATCCGCCATGGGATAAGCTTTCACGGTCTGGCGCTCAATGTCAATACAGCCCTGGCGGAGTTTGACTGGATACAGCCTTGCGGTTTGGCAGGTGTCCGCATGACATCTTTGGCAAAGGAGTTGAAGAAGGAACTTCCGATGGAAAAGGCAAAGACCATGGCTGCGGGGCACTTGCAGACCGTCTTTCAAAGAGAATTCCATACGATGTGACAAGTTCAAAAGAGGGAGTGAAATGAGTGTGCGACCGGACAAACCGCAAAAAGTCGGCAAACCGGCATGGTTGAAACGACGGCTTCCTACCGGATCTGGATACGAGAGGCTTCGTACCCTTCTGCGGGATCACGATTTGACGACGGTCTGCCGAGAGGCTCAATGCCCGAATCAGTACGAATGCTTCGCCAAGGGTACGGCAACGTTCATGATTTTGGGTAAAACATGCACCAGGAATTGCCGGTTCTGTGCAGTGGATAAAGGTGTCGTGGGGATTCCGGATTTTCAAGAGGCTGATAGGGTTGCCGATGCCGTGGAACTGATGGGGCTTAGGTATGCGGTCGTGACTTCAGTCACAAGGGACGATCTCGATGATGGCGGGGCCTCCCTATTTGCCGCAACGATCAGGTCCATCAAAAGGCGAATGCCCTCAACGCTTGTCGAGGTGCTTATCCCCGATCTCAAAGGAGATCGGCAGAGCCTTGAAATAATTCTTCAGGCTGGGCCCGACGTGCTCAACCACAATATGGAAACCGTACCGAGGCTCTACCAGAGCGTTCGGCCCGAGGCGGTATATCTCCGTTCTGTGGAATTACTCAAGCGGGCTAAAAGGATTTCTCCTATGATCCCCACAAAAACCGGATTTATGGTCGGACTGGGCGAAACCGAGGATGAGCTTTTTCGAGCTATCAATGATATACTTGCTGCTTCGTGCGATATCCTGACCATCGGCCAATACCTGCAACCTTCTTTGCAACATTTACCGGTAAAACGCTTTGTTACCCCGGAAGAATTCATAAAGATTGAAAAAAAGGCATACGACATGGGGTTCGCCGCAGTGGCTGCAGGTCCTTTCGTGCGCAGTTCTTATCAAGCCGAAAAACTCTACCGGCAGTCGATGAAAGCGTTGTCGAAAGGAAAAGAGAGTTAAAACCGAAAAGTAAAAGTAGAAGGATGAACCCAAAAAAGTTGTTTAAAAAATGCCCGATGTGCGGCAAGGAATGGGAAAATCGGGATGTCTTCCTTGACGATAAGGCACTTCTCCTTAACGGGTATAGTGCCGACTTTGACAGAATGGAAGCGGGACTATTTTACTTCACTCATAAAATTCCCGGTTGTTTCTCGACTTTGGCACTCTGTGCCGAGGAATTTTTGGATTTATACAAAGGGCAAAAATACCTTGACAAGAAAACGAATGAAAAAGATTGCCCGAAGTTCTGTTTAGAAAGAGAGAATTTGAGCCGATGCCCCTCTTTTTGTGAATATGCTTTTGTAAGAGAAGTTATTCAAATCATTTTGCAGAGGCAAAAGGAGGGTGGAAATGAATCTGTTACTCATGACGTGGCAGATGGCGTCTATGGTATAAAATAACGATTTGGAACCGAGTATCACAATGGAAATTCACAGGTTTACAGGATCTACAAGGTATGTCCTCGATGATGAGCTTGCAAAAATAGTCAATATTTCTATGGTATTGGAGATGCCATTGCTCCTAAAGGGCGAGCCGGGGACGGGAAAAACCATGCTCGCCCATGCAATAGCTGAATCCTTGGGAATGCCTTTGATTACTCTCAACGTGAAGTCCAGTATGAAGCTTGTTGACGCCCTGTATCAATACGATACCCTCACGCGCCTCAACGACAGCCGATTCGGGGATTCCAACAGAAATGTAGGCAATATAAACGAATATATCAAAATGGGTAAAATCGGTCAGGCTTTCACCAAAAACGAACGGTGTGTTTTGCTGATAGATGAAATCGACAAGGCAGACACCGAATTTCAGGATGATATGCTCGATGTCCTCGATCAGATGCAATTCGACATCATCGAGACCGACGACGTGGTCAGGGCCATCCACAGGCCCGTTATCGTTATCACCTCCAATGCCAAGAAAGACCTGTCGGATCCCTTCCTGGGGCGGTGCAACTTTCATCATATCGCCTTTCCCGATCCGAAGATGATGCGCAGTATCATCCATGTTCATTATCCGGATATCCAGGAACGACTGGTTGAAAATGTCCTTAAGATTTTCTACGAATTGCGGGAACTGGAGGGTATTGAGAAAAAACCGGCCACGCGTGAATTGATTAACTGGATTCGTGCGCTTTGCGCCGACCCGGATTTCAGGGAGGGGGGTAAGATAGAAAAGGACATTCCCTATCTAGGTGTTCTTTTTAAAAAAAGCGGAGATTACCAGAAGTCGGCCAATACGCTTATGAAAAAACGGTTTTTCCGGAATTGAGAATCGATGTTCGTTCGCTTTTTCTTTTCACTGAAGGAAACGGGTATTCCCGTCAGCCCCACTTCTTTTCTCACCCTGCACAAGGCAATCAACAAGGATTTGGTAAATTCGTTAGATGATTTCTATATTGCCGCCCGCAGTATCCTTGTCAAGAGCGAGCGGCATTTTGATCTCTATGATCAGGTTTTTGCTCATGCCTTTGAGGGTGCTGATTTTCCTGGAAGTGACGAGCTTGAAAATGAACTGCTTGCCATGTCCATGCTCAAAGACTGGCTTGAAAATCCCAAGGTGTTGGCCGAAGCACTTGGATTGGATGAGAAAAGGCTGTCCCAAATGTCCCCGGAGGAGCTTTTGGATTATTTCAAGCAGCGTCTCCGTGACCAGAGGGGAAGGCACGATGGCGGATCGAAATGGATCGGAACAGGAGGGACTTCGCCGGTTGGTCATTCCGGGTTTCATCCTGGTGGTATGCGCATTGGAGGAGATTCCAGGCACTCCTCGGCTGTGAAAATCGCAGGAGAAAGGAGGTATAAGGATTACTCGATGGATGGCCCGCTGACCCAAAGTGTCATGGGCGAAGCATTGAAACGGCTTCGAAATCTGGTGCCGGAAGGGAGAAAAGACCGCATCAATGTCGATGCAACGATCCATCAGACAATCAAAAATGCTGGAGAGATTGAAATCGTCTTTGATCGGGCCATTGTAGACCGGTTGAAAATCGTGCTTGCCATTGATAACGGCGGATGGTCAATGGATCCGTACATCGATATGGTGCAGATTTTGTTTCAATACGCAAAATCACAATTTAAGGATTTGAGGACCTACTATTTCCATAACACGATCTACGATCTGCTCTGGAGAGACCCGGGAAGATATACAAATCCCATTAGATTAGAGGATGTTGCCAAAAACGATTCTGAAACCAGGATCGTCATAGTAGGAGATGCCAGCATGGCTCCCTACGAGCTTATGGCCGCCGACGGATCAATCTATGCCTACGACCGAAGCGGGCAGCCGAGTATCCAGCGTTTAAAGTATCTCACCGAGCAGTTCAGCCATATCATATGGATGAATCCCATACCCCAAAGTGACTGGCATATGACCTATACCATTAATGTCATCAGCAACATCATTCCCATGTTCGAACTCTCGTTGGACGGATTGGAAAAAGCCGTTACCCATCTTATGCGGAAGTAACTTTTTCCTTCAATTTTACATATCCTAATGCTACACTAGCATAACGGCTAATCTTTTAAATTTTCAAACGAAATCATTTTTTGATGTTTTTTGAAAACGATTATGCCCCGTCTTCCAGTAGGGGGAATGCCACCGGAATTGTGGTGAGGAATCAGAGAACGTCGAGGTTGTACGTCGGCCGGTGAGCCGGCTGGTAGTATACAGCACTTGTAAGTCTTACCCCAAACCCAAAAAAAGGAGAGTACCCATGTCTGAAAGTGTCTACAAAATAATCGAATTAGTTGGCTCAAGCACTAAATCCTGGGAAGATGCTGCTCAAAGTGCAGTTAAATCCGCTGGGATGAGTTTACGGGATCTGCGAATCGCAGAAGTTACAACTCTGGATATGAAGGTTGAGGATGGAAAAAAT
>JBJKQT010000193.1:0-15858 GCA_046705065.1 Desulfocapsaceae bacterium | reverse complement strand
ACTTGCCCTCCATACGAAAAACCCGATTCGCTCAGATGCTCCTTATTTTTAAAGGCAAAGCGCCGGGAGCAGCCACGCCGCGATCGATGAGGTATTGAAAAAATCTGTTCACGCCCTTCCTTTTTTTCTCGGCTAGATCATACTCTATAGCTGTGAGATAGTCGTAGCATCTTTGTGCCGTCATCGGAATTCTGGGTGCAACCTGCTCGCAGATCTCCATCAGGTCCCGTCGACCCATGTCACGGCAACGCAGCAGTTCTTTGTGGATTTTAGAAACCAACTGAGGCTCCTGGGCGCAAAATTCTTCACGCACCGAGCAGAGAGAATAGACAAAGGGAAGGCCTGTATGCCTCTTCCACAACTCCCCTAAATCAAGCTGGTATGGAAAGCGGGGGTCATTTACCAACCGAAGCGCTTCATCGCCTATCGCAAGAATCGCCGTATGTTCGATATTATCCCCGGTAAAAATCTCACCTGCAGTGTACTCCGGACGAACATGATAAAATTCTTCGAGTATAATCTTCACGAGGCAAACCGATGTTTCGGATTGACTGCTCAACAACACCGTTTTTCGCGTTAACTCTTCCACCGGAAAGCGTGAAAAAAGGAAAACGGATCCCACCGGACCATTGGCGCTGATGGAGAGATCGTCAAGCACTTCATACTTTTCAGGTCTGATGCAATATTCATAGGCGGAAACAAATCCGAGATCGATTTCCCCGGCAGCGAGCATGGCATTCAGTGCCGACGGCGTTGCCTCGACGAGCTCCCAGTCTTCCTCTTTGACGGTTTTCTTCCAAACCTCATAAATCGGCGCCATGTTAACATACATGACCATACCAACCCTTGCCTTTTTTCGCTTTCCAGAACTCATTGCACCTTCACCGGATTACTTGTTTTGTCCGCCATCCGCTGCTATCCAGTCAACTGTGGTCGGACGGCCTTCACGCGTCAAAATATCATAGATATCCGATTCCGAAACGGCCCGCAGGATCGGCTCGGAATCAACGTGTAAAATCAATGCGCTATGCCCAGAAGATAGACTGCCGAATACATCTTGGCAATGGAGAGCGGCCGCCCCTCCCAAGGTGGCCATCTTTAAAATTGTCAGCGGATCAACGGTTGGATGTTCTTCTCTTAGCAGCCGCATCTCGCTCCACATATCAAGCCGATCGTTCGAGGCGATGGAATCCGTGCCGATGGCCGGCAACAACCCGCCTTGAAGCATGATCTCGAGCGGTGCCTTGCCAACCCGTAGAAACCGGTTGCTCCCAGGGCAAAGACAAAGATGACTCCCCGATTGGGCAAGCAATCCGGTTTCTTTTTCATTTATATGAACACAGTGAATGCAAAGCGTCATATTGTCAAGGACTCCCAGGTCATGCAAATAGTTGACAACGCCTTGATTTGTATGCCTTGCGCCCTTAAAACTCGAATCCCACGCACCACGTTGTTTGAGAAAATCACGAAACGGCCCCGACAGCGTTTGTATAAATTCAATTTCTTCCGCGGATTCGGCTACATGTATTGGAAAAATGCGCCTCAGTCGTTTTGCCCTGTCCTTTAATATTCGAATCAGGTCAGGGAGGGTGGAATAACAGGCATGCGCACTCACCGAAACGCCATCGGGAAGCTCGTTTACGGCTCTAACGGCTGCATCAGCAGCGGTTTTTGTCGGGGCGAGAAATTCTTGAAAGTGATTGATCAGCGGATAGTGAGCGCGTTCAGGTTCGCCCAGGTAAGGGTCATTACCTATATCGGCCATGAGAACAACACCTGAGCGGAATTGGTCTGCGATTGCCTTGTTTCTCAACCGGACTTGTTGGTCCGAGCTTACTTCGCATTCAACCCTTGCCTGAAGCAATGCTTCTATCCACCGGCACATTTGCCCATGTGAGTCGGGACGTTCGACCCCTTTGAGATGAGACAGCTCGAGATGGATGTGAGCGTTGATCAACCCCGGCATCAACAGCCCTCCATAGGTTGTCTCCTCTCCATCGGGATACGCTGCGCGAAGTTCCTCAACAGGCCCGACAGCTTCAATGACTCCATTTTTAACCGCCACCCCGCCATTTTTAATGGCAGGTTGTGCAATGGGCAGGACCCATGGAGCTGAGTAAATCGACTGTGTAATTTTATCCTTTTCAGACAAGGGAATAATCCATCAAGCGCTGTCTTGGGGCAAATCCGGCCGCACGAACGAGCCGTTGAATTTCTTTCTCGGAAAGCCGGAAACTGACGCCGGCTGCAGCCACTACATTTTCCTCGATCATTGTGCTGCCGAAATCATTGGCCCCGAAAAAAAGTGCCAACTGTGCTATCTTCGGTCCTTGGGTGACCCATGAAGCCTGAATATTAGCAAAATTATCCAAGTAGATCCGAGACAGGGCAAGGGTGCGAAGGTATTTGAGACCTGAGGTCTTCTCGATTCCGGCCTGGTCGGCAAGGGCCGTATTGTCGGGTTGAAACGGCCAGGGAATGAACGCCGTGAATCCCCCGGTGCGGTCCTGCAATTCACGAAGCCTTCGCAGATGTTCAAGACGTTCCTCCGCCCTCTCGATATGGCCGAACATCATTGTCGCTGTCGTCTTCAATCCCTGGCGATGCGCCTCTTCCATAACCTCTATCCACTTATCGGCGGAACATTTCCTCGGCGCGGTTGCCTGTCTGACCCTGTCGGAGAGAATCTCGGCCCCTCCTCCGGGAATTGAATCAAGGCCGGCATCAATCAGTCTTGTCAGGACCTCGGCAATACTGAGTCCGGAGATGTCGGCAAAGTGACAGATTTCGGGCGGAGAGAATCCATGGATATGAATGCCGGTCTTTTTCATAAACCGAAGCATGTCTTCGTAAAACTCCAAGGGCAAATCCGGATGCAAGCCGCCTTGCAAAAGAATCTGCGTCCCGCCGAGGGATTGTGTTTCTTTTATTTTTTCTTCAAGTTCCGAAAAGGTGAGCACCTTGCCGTCTTTGCTATCCGGAGCCTTGAAAAATGCGCAGAACTTGCACGCTGAAATACAGATATCCGTGTAATTGATATTTCTATCAATCACATAGGTTACGATATTCTCGGGATGAAGGCGTTTGCGGATACGTCCTGCCAGAAAACCGAGTTGATAGAAATCTGCCTGTTTTTCAAGCTGCAAAAATTCCTGGTCGTCGATCCGGCGGCCGTCTTCCACCTTTTTACAAATCGCGTCAATGCCCATCGTTCCGCCTACTCCCTGATCCTCTTCTCAATAGGTGCGGATGACATTGTAGAGGGTATCCCTTTCCACCGGCAGCCGCCCAGCCTCCCTGATCAGCCTCACCAGCGTGTCGCTGCCGATGGCCTGGTCCGTTTCTGCTCCGGCCATATGGGTTATGACCTCCTCTTTCACGGTCCCATCCATATCGTCTGCACCGAACGACAATGCGATCTGCGAGAGTTTCGGGCCGATCATCACCCAATATGCCTTGATATGAGGGAAGTTGTCCAGCATCAGCCTTGCCACAGCGATATTTTTCAAATCGTCGATCCCCGTGGTCCTGGCAAGACTTGCCATCTCGGTATTTTTCGGATGAAAGGCAAGTGGGATAAAGGCGAGAAAGCCTTCCGTTTCATCCTGGGCTTCACGCAGAGCCGCCAGATGCTCCACCCGTTCCTCAATGGTTTCGATATGACCGTAAAGCATGGTGGCATTGGTGCGCAATCCTTGCCTGTGTGCGGTTTTTGCAACTTCAATCCACTTTTCACCAGGCAATTTTTTCTCACAGGTCAGCTTCCTGATTCTTGCGTTGAAGACTTCGGCTCCACCGCCAGGCATGGACCCCAGCCCGGCTTCTTTTAAAAGTTCCAGCGTCTCCGAGACGCTCTTGCCGGCTATCTCTGCCAGATGGGCAATCTCAACACAGGTAAAGGCTTGAATATGGACCTCGGGGCGCACCTCTTTAATGCCTCGAAGCAATTCCACATAATAACTGAAGGGGAGTTCCGGATGAAGGCCTCCAACCATGTGAATCTCGGTGATGGGCTCTTCCAAGCGGTCCCGCACCTTCTTTTTGACCTCATCAACGGTCATCTGGTAGGCGAGTTCAGATTGCTTTTCTTTGCCGAAGGCGCAGAATTTACAAAGATTTACACATATGTTTGAATAGTTGATATGTTGGTTGTAAATAAAGTAGGTATTATCCCCGTTAATTCGATTGCGCACCATATTGGCCAGGTACCCAACGGCCAGAATATCTTCGCATTGAAAGAGCCGAATTCCGTCTTCTACACTCAACCGAACCCCAGCCTCAACTTTTTCCAGAACGGATCCCAATCCGGCCTGTCGTATAAAATCATGTGTCATCTTAAATAAAAAAGCCGGGCTTGAGCACCCGGCTTCATCCCTCTGTTCAGAGTTTTTCAGTCTATGAAAAATTTAAGCTTTTCTCGTCTGCTTGAATGCCGCAGTCGATTCAATGCCTTTTTCTCAATCTGCCGGATACGTTCGCGCGAGACATTGAACCGCCGTCCGATTTCCTCCAGGGTGTATTCCGCCTTTTCGCCGATCCCGAAACGCAGACGGATAATCTTCTCTTCACGTTCGCTCAACGTTGAGAGTATCTCCGTTACCCTGCCGGCCAACTCTCGCGTCTGCACTGCATCGTACGGTGATTGAGACTCCTGATTTTCCAAGAAATCCCCTAGCGTTGAATCGTCGTCTCCCACCGGGGTTTCAAGGGAAATCGGTTCCCTTGATGCCTCAAGGATAGAGAGAATTTTATCCATGGGAAGGTTGGTGGTATTGGATATTTCAAGGGGCGTCGGTTCGCGTCCGAGCTCTTTGAACAGGGCGTAAAACGCCTTGAAAAACTGGCTGCGCAATTCAAGAAAATGAACAGGCAGCCGGATGGTCCTTGTCTTATCCAGAATAGCCCTGGTAATCGCCTGACGGATCCACCAGCTGGCATATGTCGAAAACTTGTTCCCTTTCGTGTAATCGAAACGGAACACGGCCCGCATCAGGCCAAGGTTTCCTTCTTGAATCAAATCCGCCAATGTGAGGCCTTGGTGCATATACCTTTTGGCAATGGAAACGACTAATCGGAGATTGGCCCGGATCATCGTATCCTTTGCAACCTCGATGGACCGGCTATAGGCTTCCAATTTTGCGCGTAACTCGAAGAGTTCACGTTTGTCGGGGTATTTCTTAGCGGCACTGACGACATTGTACCGCATAAAGTTCAGCTGCTGCTTCTTTGGCTTAAGCGTCGGATCCCGTTTCTCCCACAGGGCGATACGATCCCTGAGCAGGCGTATTTCGTTCACGCCCGATTTATCTTCCCGGATAGCAGCGATAATCGACTCGAAACCCTGACGTATCGTCTTACTGTATTTTGCTTCCTCTTCGGGAGTGAGAAGGTCGAAACGTCCCATTTCCCGAAGATAGGTGGTGGTCGTCTCTTCAGCTTCGTGGGAGTCGTCATCAGATAAAATAATCGCCGATTCATCCTCCAGGTCACTGACCGGGAATTCATCTTTTTTTTCCCAGACCTCTCCGGAAAGGGTTTTCTTTTCGCCAGATTTTTCAACCGTTACTATTTCAATATTATGGGCACCAAGAAAATTAAAGATCTTTTCAATGGCTTCGGGGTCCTTGATTTCGTCGGGCAAGAGTTCGTTAAGATCATTAAAACTGATACAACCCTCGGATTTTCCGGCCTTTAAAAGATTTTCTTTCAATTCGGACAGCACGAAGAAATGCTCCATCGCTTGTAATTATAAAACGCATAAGAAAGCAGCTACCCTACTGCAGCATGCTCCTCCACCTCAACGACCACAACTGTGTCCATTTCCATTCCATGCTGTCTCACCACAAAGGCAAAAAAAAAATGCCGGCGGGTTTGAACCGCAAGCATGACGGAAATATTCAAAAGTTTATACTAATACACTATTTCTCCTTTTATCGCAATTCAATAAATTTCGACAGCCCCAGTCTTTCTCTTCTGAAAAGTTTAAAATTTTGGCCCTCCTTCCCTTTTACGAACTTCACAAAAAAAACTTGTAAGCATCTGGTCTATGACCGATAATCCTCCTTAACCGGGACTTCTTTCATCTTGTGATATTATAACATTCATGCCTCCATAAACAAGGAACGGAGTAAAGTATATTGTTCATTTTTCCCTGTTTCCTGCAATATTCCGTGCTATGTAAGCGGCCGGGTTTCCTCACTGGTAAACAACCATGAAAAATTTCTTAACAAATCAACGTGCCTGCGGCATTCTCGCTCATATAACATCCCTGCCTTCTTCATTCGGCATCGGAGACATCGGCTCTTCAAGCACCGAATTCCTCAGGTTTCTTCATGAGAGCGGACAAAGTTACTGGCAGTTTCTTCCCATGGGGCCGACAAACCCCATTTTCGACAATTCTCCCTATATGAGCACCTCCGCTTTTGCAGGCTCCCCTCTTCTCATCTCCCCCGACCTCCTGTATGAGCATGGGCTTATCAGCCGCAGCAGCCTGGACGATCATCCTGGATTCTCACCCTATTCCACTGATTTTACCGTAGTGGCCGACTACAAAAGAAAACTTCTTCAAGAAGCGTATTCAAATTTTTCTCCATCGAAGGAGAGCGCCTTTGGGCCTTTCATCAAAAAGACACTGTGGCTTGACGATTATGCGCTCTATATGACCTTGAAAGAAAAATATTCTCACAGAAGTTGGGATCAATGGCCACAGGAACTCGCCTCCCACGATCGGCGCGCTTTGGCTCTTGTCAAAAAAAAGGAGTCAAAAACCATCAACTATTACCGATTCGAACAGTTTGAATTCTGTCGCCAATGGCAAGCTCTCCATGACCGTGCCCGGGAATTGAATATCCGGCTGTTCGGCGACCTTCCCATTTATGTCGGTTTTGACAGTGTGGATGTTTGGGCGAATCAGGAGATTTTCACCCTCGACCCGTCAAACTTCGCGCCCACTTGTGTGGCGGGCGTTCCGCCGGACTATTTCAGCAAGACAGGTCAACGGTGGGGCAATCCATTGTACCGGTGGAACTCGGAGAACAAGTCAATTCAAAAAAGTCTTCTCGATTGGTGGACACAACGGTTTTCCGCCGTTTTTTCACTTTTCGATGTGGTGCGGATCGATCATTTTCGAGGATTTGAATCCTATTGGTCCATTCCGGCTGAAGAGGAGACGGCTGAAAAGGGACAGTGGCTCAAAGGTCCAGGCAAACCTTTTTTTATCGAAATTTTCTCTCGCTTGGGGCGGCTTGCCATAGTCGCAGAGGATTTAGGGGATATAACGCCTGATGTAATCAAGCTGAAAAATTCTCTTGGATTTCCCGGCATGAAAGTCTTGCAATTTGCCTTCGATAGAAACCCAGAAAACAGCTTTCTTCCCTACAATTACAAAACTCCCGATTGCGTTGTCTATACGGGCACTCACGACAATGATACAACCGTTGGCTGGTATCTAAGCGACAAACTTGGAGATGACGACAGGGCATGGATCAAGCACTATGCCAACAGGGACTTTCATGATAACAGAGGTGTTCATCAAGACCTTATCCATCTGGCGCTTTCATCGACTGCGGCGCTGGCAATTATCCCTCTTCAGGATATCCTAGGATTCGGAAGTGACTGCCGGATGAACACCCCCAGCACGAAATCGGGCAATTGGAGATGGCGGTGCGCCCCCGAATTTTTGACTCCGGAAATATCCCGCCAGATAAAAGACATGACAGAACTCTTTGGGCGAAAGCCAAAAGCTTCATCCGATAAAAGTTTGACTGTTCGCAGAAAGTAAAATGCATTTGATCAAATCTCTTTTGGTTAGGGCAACCTTTTTCCCGATGGAGCCAACAAAATCTTGACAACAAAACATCCGTCCTGTATTAAGTGTGGCACCACAAGGCCCCATCGTCTAGTGGCCTAGGACACCGGCCTCTCACGCCGGTAACAGGGGTTCGAGTCCCCTTGGGGTCACCATGAAATGATTACGGGCAGTTAGATTGAATCTAACTGCCCGTTTTTCGTTTCCAGATTAGGTTTTGTTATTTCAACAAAGTAAGTTAAAGGGTGTCTAAGGTGCATTCAAACTTGACTTGAGCGCAAGAATATAATTATTATATCCTATGAGCTTCGATCCGACTAAACAACTCACAGAAAAAGAGATCAAGGAACATGTGCACAATATTGTCGGTTACGGTGGGAATTTTGCCTATACAAACCATGCCCGCGATAGAATGGAGGAGAGAGGCTATTCATACAGAGATATTTACAAGATTATTATGCACGGATCTCGGGTGGAGAGTATAGAGAATGCTATAGCCGGAAACTGGAAATACACATTCAACGGTGAAGATCTTGAAGGTGATTCCGGGTCAGTTGTAATCGCTGTTTTATCCATTCGTGAGTGTCTTGTTATAACTGTATTATCAACTTAAGAATAAGTTTTTATAGAAACTCCCAACAAAGAGCATCAATCAAAGATGCAAGAGGGTTAAGAGAAATAGAAGGGAGGTTACTGTTATGGAAAAATGTCCTATTTGTGCAGGTGAACTAGTAGTAATTCGTGATCAACCATATAAATACACTCAGTGTGGATTGGAAGTGGTTCTACTAGGAATAACTCAGTATCGGTGTAACGTCTGTAATGAAACAATTGCATCAATTCCAAATACAGAGCAATTACATACGACTATTGCGCTCGGCATATGCAAAGATAACAAAGCACTCTTATTGCCAGAAGAGATAAAATTTCTACGTAAAGAACTTGGCCTTAAAGCAGTTGAACTTGCTCGAGCGATGGGAGTAAAACCAGAGGCTGTTTCACGATGGGAAAACGGCAAAACCTCTATCAGTGAGAGCAACGACAGAATGCTAAGGATGATTTACAGATCAAGTATTAGGGTTGCATGTGATGATGAAAATACCAAGGCTAAAATCATCAGCTTTCTTTCAAGTCTGCCAACCCAACGGAAGCAAATCCGTAAAAAGCATGTGATTGAATTAAATCCGCAAGAATGGATGCAGCGGCAAGTTGCAGCGTGCTGACAAGTTCTTTTGCTTGTTGAAACTACCGACTAACTGATTAGTACTATTTGTCATTTGGCGACCCGATGGGATATTTTTAAGAGATCAGCATTTCCAATTTATCTTGGATCGTCAAAGATTACTTCTAGTGAAAGGTAGGCTCAACTTTGAGCAGACTAGCCAGCGAATTACAAATCTGTGATCCGATAATTATTATTCAAAAAAACCTCCACCATTTTTCAACATATCGCTAAGCCCTTTTGAATCCAATCCTGTATTAATTGCTTAAGCGGGACCATCTCTGCCTATGAAGCTCAATTTGTGAAGTGTCTTTTCTATTCGACCAAACTCGGTCAGAGCTAAAGATAATTTCTCTTGGGTATCCCCCCGACTTTGCCGGGGGACAGCAACAGTTTGAAGGTTCCTGCAAAATAAAGAAGCCTCCCATCTCGTTAACCGGTCTGATAGATATTTTACTGCGATTATTTTACGGGCTGGAAAAGGTTAGAATCCGACAGGCTCCTAGGCAGTATCTTCTCGCTCCTCCTTGTGCCTTATTCTTGTAAGACTTACTTACTAAGTAGACGGTGTCCATTTGCAACGCCTCGATTCCGGACAGGGACGATTTATACGTACTAACATCCCGTCCGAAAAGATCAAACCCTGCTGCTGGAGGGCGATGCATGCAAGAGTAAGGCGATGGAAGGAAACAATGAACTGCTCAGGATGGAACTCGCTGAGCTCAACACCTTTGCACGGCATCATTTTCAACTCTTTCTCAGTTGGTACACCTTCTTTTTGACGGTGAATTTTGTAGCGCTGGGATGGTTTACCAACGATTTGTTGACCAGAACGTTGAAATCAAGCATTCCTGTCGTTATCATCGGGTCCTTTTTCCTGGTTCAGTTGACTTTTTCATTTTTTGCGAGCCGCAGGTTGCTCAAATATTTTAAGGATACCAACAATCGGAGTGTCGAATTGCTGAATTTGCTATCCACCAAGCCTTTAAAATTATGCCTTGAGGCGAAAACAGCCATTCCACTCCAGTTGTATATCAAGATTATCGGATTGATGTGCTCGACGTTCGTATCGTTTGGTGTCTTCTGGATTGCACTGACTTCCTATTCCCTCTATTCAATACCCCCTTAATCCGGATTATGCATAAATAAGAGTAAATGGGGATAATTTTTTTGAGTTCTATTATTCTCGCTTAGTACTTTGCTGAAATTACCAAACGATTAACCATTAATACCGGAAATCCCAATCTTTACAATGCAATATCAAGACGATATTGTGTTTTTTGTGCAACTTTTATATCATTAGAATTAGTGATCTTAATCCGACGAACTCCTGGAACGAAGCCTATAAATGCCGAATCAGTAACCAAAAAACAATGGAGACGACTTCGGCGACCTTTAGTGACCTTTTGGATTACCCTCCATCAAGCAAGCGAGGTAATGAATGGCACCCTGTTGGCAATGATTCTTTATGTTGTTTTTCCCTGGACATTCCGTTTCTTTCCACCTATGCTCATTGTAGTTGTATTCCCATTCCTCAAATTGACGAAAAACGAAAATATCCTTTCCCCGATTCCCTAAGAACGGGATGAGCCAAGTGACGTGAACATTTTCATAACGCTCATTATTAAAAAGGAGAACACCAATGGCAAAAAGTGTCAGAATCGACAAAGATGAATGTATCGGCTGTCAGAGTTGTTTTGAAATTTGCCCGGAAGTTTTCGGCTTCGACGATGACGAAGAGAAAGCTTACGTGCTCGAAAACTTTGATCAAGATGCAGACTGTGCGGAAGAGGCGGCCGCCTCTTGCCCTGCAGAATGTATCTATTTAGAATAAAACATCATCTTGACTAATTTTTTGTGATAAAAAGCCCTTGGACAGGAAAACATCTCCTGCCCAAAAGGGCTTATGCGTCTTCTACGTGGAAAAAGCAGTTGCAACTACACACGAGTGGTCTGCGGGGAACAATCGAAATGATTATATTGAAAGGCTAGCCGCCTGACAAAACGAATGCGCCTAGGCCCATTAGCAGCATGCGGGGGGACCATCCTGTCTCCTGGCCCGCATTTCACATAAACACCGTGTCAATTTGGAGGAAAGGTAGGAGATCCAAGTCAGGTCGGTACTTGCCGAAATGAGTGATGGTTAGTTTGTTCCGCTAACATTATGGGATGCTGAGGACTTAAGCTGCCAACCTCACCTTTTTCATACGTTGGTTGCTGAATGGAACATGACTGTTTTTTGCTAATTCGAAATAAATTTACATCGGGAGGTTATGCCATGGAAACGAAAGGAATTGCGAAACAGACAATTGGATTTCAAAAAGCGATTTTCAATTATAATTATGCCGCGGCAACAGTAGTTCTGGATTATTCAGAAAGAATGATGAAGGGATTCCTGAAAGAATTCCCATGGGTAACCAATGGGAGCGGAAAGACCCTGTCCTCATCCATTTCATTTATGAAAACAGCAAGGAAGGACTTTAAAAAAGTAATTGATGATAGTTTTGACTCATGGGAAAAAGGTTTCTCTCAACCAGAAATTGTTGGTTCAGAAGAGAAGAGCATAAGAAGGAGCTCAGAAAATTAATAATTCGTTTGAAATCAAATACATTTGAAATATTTACAACAGGCGTGGGATGCAGCCCCCTATGCCTATCAAACAAATGACCTGTTATTGCAGGCTGGGCAGCGGCAACGATTCGGACGTTGTACTCTATAATGTGTCCGGATACATTATACGAAGTGTTGCGATCCGAATGCAACCAGCAGTGAAGAAACAAAGCATGACGGAATTGACAGACTCCTCATAGGGCCCTAAAGCTTCCTCAGGGGGATTGAATGTAAACTCGTATATTTCTATCTCAAAATACTTTCTCTGATCAATAGGCTAGCCTTTTCGGCATCGAGGACAAGTTATGGAATCAGGTCCGGAGGACAAGAGATGACATGTGAGTCAATATCCAGCGAAAATGCGGACACACTAGGGTGACCGGGAAATCAACTGTTCTCGAAGTAATAGTCTCGTTCGAAACTACGAGCAACAATTCAGATCGCTACCCCGAACAACCAACTATCTGGATTGGTAAAAGTCATCGAAAATATAAAATTGGCGTAGACAAAAGCCAGCAAAAGGGTATACCGGAAAAAACAGGAACAAGAGTACAATTTCACTTGGCGGTCCAAGTGTTGGTGCTACTCCTTAGGCAATGATCAGACCCATCTCTCGCCGTTGCCGTTAGTGAGATTTGACGGTTTTTCTCCAAAAGCCTCCTTTTAGGCTGTATTGAAATATGAATAATAAATACTTACGGGTACTCTTGAGTGTGCTGCTGGTTTCTTTAATAACTCGCACCGGGTCTGCTTCAGAACTTGTTTTGCTTGGAGGATATACAGGGTCCGACAATTTTAAAGGGGATACATACGCTTGGCAGATTCAATATATGAAGAATCTCAGCGAACATTTCGCTTACAGTATTTCTTATATCAATCAAGGTCATTTCCATCATCATCATCGCGATGCAGATGCAGTAAGTATTTGGTATCGTAAGAATCTTATTTATCCGAATTTGTATTTTGGTGTCGGCGGCGGTTTTCTATTTTATTATGATACCGTCTATTCCAAGAACGCCCCTGCTCAAGATTCACACGGATGGGGAACCATAGCAAGTATTTCTACAAACTGGTATCTCGATGACACATGGTTCATCCAAATGCAAGGTAATTGGATCAATACAAGCCAGAGTTTCGACACATTTTCAACATTATTGGGTATAGGGTACCAATTCGACTCACCTGTGCGGAATAAAATTTCGAACGAAGAAATACCGACCCAAAATGAAGTGACATTATTCGGCGGCGTATCAATTGTTAACATTCCGGGGTCTGAAAATTTTGCAGCTACAGCTCTTGAATATCGTAGATCCATCTTGGGCCATCTCGACTGGACATTAGGTGGGCTGTATGAAGGCAAAAGTAATTTGATTGATAGATATGGTTTAACCTCTCAATTCTGGTTAAAGGAATCATTTTTTAACGAACGCATTTCACTGGGCGTTGGTTTTGGAGGTTACTTGGCCACGGATCGGCAACGTGCCGACAAAGATGAATTTTTATCAGAAATATTTTCCATGACCGGTAGCTTTAAACTTACTAATCACTGGTCATTAAGAGCTGTTTGGGATAGAATCATTACAAATTATGACCGTGATTCTGATGTTATCATGTGCGGAATTGGTTATCACTTCTAGGCAGTATTTTTCATCGGTTCAGGCGGCGTCAGGTTCGAAGTTTTCTTGAAGCATAGCCTGTTAGTAATTATCAAAAAGGTGCCATTCGGCATTTTCAATACAATTTCCATTTTCCGGACATGCGACAAACTCGACAATATTCTCCAAGACCCGCAAATGGGTCGCCTCGCATTCCGCCAATCGCAAAAAAATTTTTTCTTCCATCTTCATTTTGGCCGATTTGGCCATCGACAGATAAAGAATTCCGCTCATCATCTCAATGACACAGGCCATTCTGAATTTACTGATATCGCGAGTCTTGTCGAAATGAAGGTCTTGTTTTGCTTCATTCATTGAGAACAATATTTCTATTGTATTTTCCAATATTTTGCTCTTGCTCATTTCTTCCGGTTGTTCCATTTGCAACCTTTCCAAGAGATCAAAATGGTCCCTTTCTTCTTCGGCAAGCATTGTAAAGATCCGGCTCAAACCCGGTGTGTTGCTCTCCTGCGCAAGCCTTTGGTAAAAAGTTTTGCCGTCTAGTTCCATGAGCATTGCAATTTCACAGATATCCATGGATACCTCTTTTTTGGGTAAGATTGGTTGCAGTTGTGCTTCATTCACGAAAATAATGTCCGGGGTATCTCTATGTTGAAAAAACCTCACTATCATTCAAGGGGCCAGTAAGGGTTAGAAGAGTGTGGTTATTCAGAAATCCCCCATACTCACACCAGGCTGCTTCTTCTCAGCGTTTTGCTGAAATTTCGGGGCGGATTCCTCATCCCGGTCGAATCGTGTGCTTCGCTATCTTGTTGGGTTTATATAAAGGAATAAGGCCGTTGCAACCTGGACTACAACTGCCGCCATTCCGACCGATACCGGCCAATGACTGTGTCCATTTCCTGCCCTAAAGTTCGTTGCTGAAAACCAAACTTGTTAAGAGAACAAAGTATATAGTGAGTATCAATGCACTCAAACCGAATATTGTCTGCAGATTTCCTCTCCGCTTTCTTCCGAAGACATCCCCAATGTAATAAGGCCGGTTTCTCACCATCTCTCTTCTTCTTTTTCTGCCTTGAGTGCCTGTTTTAACCGGAACGGCCTTGTCGAGATGAAGCTGACAGCCTCCGGAAACCGAGGTGTTCCGGGAATTATAAAGCGCTTTTTCGTTCGCAGGGAATTATCAAGGTAATAAGATCCTTAAGTTCCCAATACGAAAAGGGTTTGAATAACCATCCATCCATCGGGCCGGGGTACATTCCCTTGGATCTCGCCTCTTTACGAGACAACCCGGTTATCATCACCACCATCGTTTCTGAATACATTTGCTTGATCAGGTTGGCTAACTCATATCCGTTCACATTAGGCATGATCAGATCGGTCACCACAAGGTCATACCTTCTGAGCTCTATCATGGCTTTGGCATCGTGTCCATTATCTGTCGTATCGACATCAAACCCGATTCTGCGCAGCATAGAGCAGACCAACTGAACCATCACTTTATCGTCGTCTACAACCAATGCCCTGGACTGAAGGAGACAGGATCCGTCGGCAAATGTCTCCCCCTCCTGCACTCCAGGATAATCCGTCTTCTTTGTATTCACCATCAGGACCCTGGATTTGTTGGACTTAAATCCCATCAGCAATAAAGACCGAAAGTATATCACCGTGTCGCCGCTTTAAGCTGAATAGGCAATTATCCCTTCCTCGTTAGCAGTTAAATTCATGCAACTCTTTCATAATATAAGGGTAAAAGATGCAAAATTAAAAACAAGAAGGAATATATGTGAGCAAAATACGGGGGAAATCCCCCTACATCCTATCTCTCAGAGTACTGACACCCGTATGAATAAAACATGCATTTAATCGGCAAAGATGCGGTTTCATATGCCTGCCGTGAATCTTTCAAATGCATTCGGGCTCGTAGCGAATATTTAAGTTTGTTCCGGATTAAGCGTACTTTGGTAAAGTTGAAAATAACAATCCGGCAAAGTTCATCGCTTCCTGACGCTGCTCTCAGGCCTCATCGCCTGTCCACCACGGCTGACAGACAGGCCGTCCATGGCCTGCTGTCAGTTGCGGACGTCCTGTCCGAAACCCTTCGGGCCTTATGTGGTTCCCCGGCGGACCTCCGCGATGCGTCCTCCATCGACAAACCTTGCCTCTTGTGTTGTATATAAGTACGCTTAAAGCCTGATGAACCATATTTAATTTACGGAGGTCTTTTTCATACTCCTCTCTTTTGAAATAACACTGTCTGGTTGAGAAAAACCATTCCCCCATGAGTCGAAGCTTTCATCAATTACTTTTTTATAATCATTCCCGGCCGTTTTCATAAATGAGAAGGAATCGGACAGAGTTTTTCTGCTCTCATCGGTCACCCATGGTAACTGCTTCAGGAATCCATTTATTAAACCTTCGGAATAATCCAGAACCATTGTTGTGGCGGTATAGCTATTGTCGAAGATCGCTTTTTGAAATCCAATTATCTGTTTTGCAAATCTTTCTGTTTCCATGGCATAGCCTCCCGATGTAAATTTATTCGAATTACCCAAAAAACAGCCGTGATCGATTGAACGTGCAACATTTAAAGGAAGTGCGGG
>JBJKQT010000192.1:0-19902 GCA_046705065.1 Desulfocapsaceae bacterium | reverse complement strand
GGGCCTGAAGGCCGGGCTTATGGAGTGGATCTGACGGAAGAAATGGTGCAACGGGCGCAAAGGAATATGGGAAAGCTTGGAGCCGTCAATGTCGAAGTCCACCTCGTCAACTCGGAGCAGCTGCCCTTTGCCGATGGAACGTTTGATGTGGTGATCTCCAACGGCGTTATCAATCTGTCTCCGGATAAAGCGGGGCTTTTTAATGAAATTCACAGAGTTTTGAAGGCTGGAGGGCGCCTGCAGTTTGCCGATATCATACTTGAGCCGGGCACACCGCCGCGTGCTGCGGATATCGAATCTTGGTTTCAATGAATAGGTGGAGCGATCTCCGGAGGGGATCAGTTGGCTTTGCTGAAAAAGGCGGGTTTTGTCGGGGGGACGATTGAAGGAACGACTCCCGTCAAAACGGCTGAACAGACGGTGGGGGCTCTGTTTAAAGCTGTGAAGGAGTCGGACTGAATCCTTTATCTCGCTGTTTCGGCTTTCTTCCTTGCACTGAGGAGGCATGATGTGTAAAGAAAGAAGGTTAAAAGCGAAATGGTTTCGTTTTGTTGCGTATATAGAGAGCAGGTATGGGCTTTACACCGGTTATTGGGAAATCCATCAAGAGACAGCTGGAGGATCGGGAGGAGCAGATACTTTCCCGGCACGCCATGTTGAGCAAGAACTCTCGAGGGCGTCGTTTTCTCGAAGAGGAGCAGGAAACCGATATTCGCCTCGCTTTTCAGAAAGATCGGGACCGCATCACCCATTCGAAGACCTTTCGTCGGCTGAAATACAAAACGCAGGTTTTCCTCGCACCCACCGGGGATCATTACAGAACCCGTCTCACCCATGTTTTAGAGGTATCGCAGATCGCCAGGACCATAACCTCCGCCCTTTGTCTGAACGAGGCCCTGACGGAAGCAATCGCCCTTGGCCACGATTTGGGGCACACTCCTTTCGGCCATGCGGGAGAGGCGACCTTGAACGAGCTGCACCCCGGCGGGTTCAGACATTATGTGCACAGCCTTCGGGTAGTGGATTTCCTGGAAAATGACGGGAGAGGGCTGAACCTCACTTTTGAAGTGCGAAACGGCATGGCAAGGCACTCCAAGGGACGAAATGACATACTGCCGAAGGAGCCGTCTGAACTGGCGGTCACTTTGGAAGGCCAGATCGTTCGACTTGCCGACATCATCGCCTATGTCAATCATGACATGGATGATGCCTTTCGCGCAGGTATCCTGAAGGAATCGGATCTTCCCGCCGACATTAAGAAAGTGATCGGCGACCGTCATTCGGTAAGGATCAGCAATATGGTCCGAGACCTGATCGTAGAGACCTTGAGGGCGGACGACGGAGGTCTCCATATCAGCGAGTCGATGCTCGAAGCGATTACCAGCCTTCGGTCTTTCCTCTATCATAATGTCTATCGTTATCATCTGGTTCATAAAGAGTTTGAAAAGGCCCAGCGCATCATTCGCGATCTTTACGCCTATTTTCTTGAAAACGGACTGGTGAAAAGAAGAGGCCTTGCCTGGGAGCATATGGGAGACAATACGCAATGGCCCGATGAGAAGACCGCCCATCGTCGCGTCTGTGATTTCATTGCCGGCATGACCGACCGGTACGCTCTGGGGCTTTACGAGCATATTTTTATGCCCAAACCGTGGACCGTCAGATAACCGGAAGACAACAGACAAGATCCGGGTGGAATAAGAGACGGGAGGCAATAAAATCCTTGAATTCTCAAGGCGGCATCGGGTAGTGTCTGCCGGTGGTTTTCAGGTACGCTGTATTTCGCGAAAATGATGGTTTGGTGAAGGGAATAGAATCAAGGCAGAGGAATGAGTGATAAAGATCTGTTGAGCAAAGGGTATGTGTTCGCCGACGTGGAAGAAAAATGGCTTTCACGCTGGCAAAGGAAGAAGAGCTTTTCAGCGAAGATGGAAGAGGGCCGGCCGGCATTTTCCATCGTCATTCCGCCTCCGAACGTGACAGGAGTGCTCCATGTGGGCCACGCCCTGAACAATACCATGCAAGATGTCCTTACTCGATATCACAGGATGTGCGGGCACAATACTCTCTGGGTACCGGGAACCGATCATGCCGGCATCGCCACCCAGAATGTCGTTGAAAAGCAATTGGCGATGGAAGGCAGAAACCGCCACGAGCTGGGCCGCGACGCATTCATCGAACGGGTTTGGAGGTGGCGCGAAGAAAAAGGCGGGACGATCATCAACCAGCTCAAACGTCTCGGCTGTTCCTGTGACTGGGATCGCGAGCGGTTTACCATGGATGAGGGCCTTTCCGCCGCAGTGCGCGAGGTTTTCGTCCGTCTCTATAAAGAAGGGCTGATCTATAAAGGCGACTATATCGTCAACTGGTGTCCCCGCTGCAAGACGGCGCTTGCCGATGACGAGGTCGAGCATGAGGATACCAAAGGCAAGCTCTACTACATTCGATATCCATATGCCGACGGCTCGGGCCACGTGGTTGTGGCAACGACCCGCCCGGAGACCATGCTGGGCGATACCGCCGTGGCCGCTCATCCCGACGACGAACGCTACCGGGGCCTTGGCGGGATCGGCATCCGGCTGCCGCTTGTGGGACGGATCATTCCTGTAGTCTACGATCACCATGTCCAGAAGGAGTTCGGCACCGGCGCGTTGAAGGTGACTCCGTCCCATGACCGCAATGACTACGAGATCGGCAAACGGCACGGTCTGCCCTTGCTGAAGGTCATGGACGATCACGGCGTCATGAACGAAGAGGCGGGAATCTATCAGGGCCTGGACCGCTTTGTCTGTCGGAAAAAGGTGGTGGATGACTTGGAAAGGCAGGGATTTCTCGATCATATCGAGGATCTCGACCATGCCGTCGGGCACTGCTACCGCTGCCATACCGTGGTGGAGCAGACGACCTCCCTCCAGTGGTTCGTCTCGGTGAAGCCGTTGGCCGACAAAGCGGTTGCAGCAGTCCGCGACGGCCGCATCAACCTTTACCCCAAGACGTGGTATAACAATTTTTACGGATGGATGAACGATATCCGCGATTGGTGCATCTCCCGCCAGATCTGGTGGGGGCACAGGATCCCCGCCTGGACCTGCAGCGAATGCGGCGAGTTGATCGTTGAATCGACGGACCCTGAAAGCTGTCCGAAGTGCGGTTCGAAAAACATCGTTCAGGAGACCGATGTTCTCGACACCTGGTTCTCCTCTGCTCTTTGGCCGTTTTCAACCATGGGCTGGCCGGAGAAAACCCCGGAGCTAGCCACGTTCTATCCGACCTCGGTGCTCATCACCAGTTTCGATATTATCTTTTTCTGGGTCGCTCGAATGATGATGATGGGACTGCATTTCATGGACGAGGTCCCGTTTCGGGATGTTTATCTCCATGCCTTGGTGCGCGACAAGCACGGCAAAAAGATGTCGAAGTCCACCGGCAACGTCATCGACCCCCTTGAAGTGATGGCCGAATACGGCACCGATGCGCTGAGGTTCACACTGACCGCTTTTGCAGCCCAGGGCCGCGAAGTCCGGCTCGACGAGGAACGGATAGAGGGGTATCGTCACTTTATCAATAAACTCTGGAATGCCGCGCGTTTTGCCATGATGCATCTTTCCGACTGCGACGGTTCGGAACGAGCGGCTGTGAAAAAAACGGAGGATCTGCCGCTTGTTCATCGCTGGATTTTGAGCCGGACGGCTAAAACCATCGAAGAGGTCCGGCGCGGGCTTGACGAATACCATTTCAACGAGGCGGCATCGGCCATCTACCAGTTCATCTGGCGGGAATTTTGCGACTGGTATGTCGAATGGATCAAGGCGGACCTGTTTGGCAAGGATGACCTGCGAAAAGGCCAGGCAAAAGGCGTCTTGCTGGTGGTGCTCGAAACGATTCTGAAGCTGATCCATCCGATTACCCCCTTTGTCACCGAGGAGATCTGGAGTGTGCTGCCGGGTGAGCGCTCACAGCTTATGACCTCCGACTTTCCAGTTTTGCAGGGAGATTGGCATGATGGGCCGGCCGAAGAGCAGATGGAACTCCTGATGGGGATTATTACAGGAATCCGCAACATCCGATCCGCATCAGATATTCATCCTTCCATGAAGATTGAGGCCTTTGTTGTTTGCCCCGATGAGGAAAAGGCCGCACTGCTGCAAAATTTCTCACCCGTCGTGATCGATCTTACCCGATTGGCGGCTTTTGTCGTGCAGGCTGAAAGCACCAAGCCTGCAGATGCGGCAACTTTTATTGCCGGCGACATGGAGATTTATGTGCCGTTGAAAGGCCTGGTCGATGTGGAGGCGGAGCTTGCCAAGCTGGCCAAGGAACGCGATAAGGTCGAAATGAAGCTTAAGCAGATAAACGGCAAGCTGGGCAACCCCAAATTTTTAGCCAACGCCCCTGCAGATGTCGTCGATGGAGAAAAGGAGAAGAAGGCCGCCTTGGACGCACGGCTTGAAAAGATCGCCGAAGCGGAAGAGAAACTGAAAAAAAACGAGGCATAAGACCTCCTCCATGACGGGAGATATCCATGGATAAGAATCAGCTGCAGACTCTGATCCGGTCTTTTCTTGTAGAAGATATCGGCAGGGGGGATCTGACCAGCGAATCCATCTTTGATCAAACTCAGATCGGCTCTGCCCGGCTGGTGGTCAGGCAGAGCTGTATAGCGGCAGGCGCGGGATCGGTTGCTGCCGAGGCTTTCAAGGTTCAGAATCCTGTTATTGAGACACGGGATGCCGTTGAAGATGGGACAGCCGTTCAAGCGGGCGATGTCATGCTCACAATCACCGGTCCGGTGGTCGATATGCTCAAGGCCGAGCGGACTGCGCTCAATCTGCTCCAACGCCTTTGCGGTATTGCCACGATGACACGGCGGTTTGTGGATGCGGTCAAACCGAATACGGCACGTATCACCGACACACGTAAAACCACGCCGGGGCTGCGTCTGTTGGAAAAATATGCCGTCCAGGTTGGCGGTGGTTTCAACCATCGTTTCAATCTGACGGATGGCGTGCTCATCAAGGACAATCATATCGCCGCCTGCGGCACTATCACGGAGGCTGTTGAGCGGATAAGGGAAAAAATCCCGCATACCATTAGGATCGAAGTTGAGACCGATACACTGGAGCAGGTGCAGGAATGCCTGGCCTGTGGGGTAGATATCATTATGCTCGACAATATGGATCTGCAGACGATGAAAAGTGCGGTAAAAATGATCGACCACCGGGCCATGGTTGAGGCCTCGGGCGGGGTTAATCTGGCAACAGTTGCCGGCATCGCCGGTACCGGGGTCGATATTATTTCAGTGGGAGCCCTTACCCATTCGGCTCCTTCATGTGATATTGGGATGGATTGGCTGGAGTACAGATGATATTTTTTGGCCTGAACAGGTTTCATTCATTCTTTTCCTTTGAGCGGTGAAAGTTGGATGTGAAGAGGTTGTGGCGGGCCATGCAATATCTCGTATCGAAAATGAGTCTGTAAACCATGCGTAACTGCTCTAATTGAAAATATTTCTTGCGTCCTTGCGAGGAAATATGCGATACTAAGCAAGGGTATTGTTCAGTTTTTTTGGGAATGCCATCCAATCACATCGATTTATAAAAAAGAGGAACCTCGTATGCGTTGTCCAAAATGTGGTTATATTTCTTTCGATCATTTGACGACATGTCTCAATTGCAGCAAAGATCTCTCGGATCAGACAACAACGTCACAAGGCACCACATATAATGCGGTTCCCCCTGCGTTTTTGAAATTTTCTCCGGGGGGCCGCTTGAGAGAAGACAACGAGGATATGGAGATGGCTCCCGAGGTGCCCGGAGATGATTTGGATGTTGTCGATCCCGATCTCGATATTCTGATCAATGAGAATGATCAAGAGATAGAATTTAATGCAGATGATATCGCATCGGAAAAATCTGAGGATTCCGGCGATGAGTTCGGTGTTGAGTTGGAAGAAGATGCAGAGGAGGAACAAGAAGACAAAGAGATCGAAATCGATCTAAGTCAATTTGAAGACACATCTGCTGAAGAGTCTGCTGAAGAGCCTCGGGAAAAAGACCGGGAAGTAAACTTTTCCATGGATCTGCCTGATGAACTCTCTGATATTTCGGATTTAGCACCACCTCCGCCACCTCAAAAGGAAAAAAAGAGGGCAGGTGATGAGGCGGATATGAATATGATGGATATGGACCTGAAACTCGATGACTTCGATTCTGACTTTTCCTTGACCTCGCCGGAGAAAAAAAGTGACGAAGATGTGTTTGCAGGGTTGTCCCTTGATGATATAGACTTGTCCGACTCTTTGGAGAATAAAAAGTCCGCACCACCTACTCCGCCGAAACCTGAGCCCGCTAAAAAACCCGGAGAGATGGATCTGGATTCCGACCTGAACTTTGACCTCGATTTAGGAGGTTTGACTCTCCCTCCCAAAAAATGAGACTGTGGTGAAAAAGGGGGAGAAAATGTGTTGACACGTCGGTTTTTGTCGTGTAAATAACGCTCTTCACGTGACGTGCCGAGATAGCTCAGTAGGTAGAGCAACGGACTGAAAATCCGTGTGTCCCTGGTTCGATTCCTGGTCTCGGCACCAAATTATATGTCTGTTGAATAAGGAGTTACAGGTCGCTGTAGCTCCTTATTTTTTTCATTTTCCCCGTGGGTTTGGTTGCATGGGGGCTGGACGTGTTCCAGTGGGTAGATACTTGTAGAGAGCAGAAGCCATGAGCAAAGATTTAAGCAAGGTCCGGAACATCGGTATTAGTGCACACATAGATTCCGGAAAAACAACCCTGACAGAGCGTATTCTTTTTTATACCAACAGGATTCACGCCATTCACGAAGTCCGCGGCAAAGACGGTGTCGGCGCCAAAATGGATTCCATGGAACTCGAAAAGGAACGCGGTATCACCATCCAGTCCGCAGCGACATATTGCAGCTGGAAAGATATTGATATCAATATAATAGACACTCCGGGCCATGTGGACTTCACCATTGAGGTGGAGCGTGCTCTGCGTGTCCTGGACGGTGCGATCCTGATTCTTTGCTCCGTCGGCGGTGTGCAGTCCCAATCAATCACGGTCAACCGGCAGATGACCCGTTATAAAGTTCCGCGTATCGCCTTTATCAATAAATGCGACAGAACCGGCGCAAATCCCGAGCGCGTTACCAGGCAGCTTCGGGAAAAGCTGGAGTTGAATGCCCACATGATGCAGATCCCCATCGGCTTGGAAAGCGATCTTAAAGGTATGGTCGATCTGGTTCTCATGAAGGCCATCTATTTTGACGGCGAGAACGGAGAAAAAATCCGCATTGAAGAGATCCCTGAGGATATGCGCGATGTGGCAACCGAAAAAAGAGAGGCTCTGCTGGAAGAGATTTCAATGTTTTCCGATGAGTTGATGGAGGTGATGCTGGAAGAGGGCGAAGTAGATACCAAGTTGATCTACGATGCCGTTAGAAAAGGGACCCTTTCCCTGCAGTTCACTCCGGTATTTATCGGGTCTGCATATAAAAACAAAGGGATTCAATTGCTGCTTGACGCTGTAAAAAGCTATCTGCCTTGCCCGACGGATGTCGAGAACTTTGCGCTCGACTTGAAAAATAACGAGGCAGAAGTCAAAGTAACCAACAATCCGGACGACCCGCTAACCCTTCTGGCCTTTAAGCTCGAAGACGGCCGTTACGGTCAATTGACCTATGTCCGGACATACCAGGGCAAGTTGCAAAAAGGCGATACGATTTACAACAGCCGTACCGGCAAGAAGGTTAAGGTCGGGCGCCTGGTGAGGATGCACTCGGATGAGATGGAGGAGATTGAATCGTGCGGTTCCGGAGACATAGTCGCCTTGTTCGGTGTCGATTGCGCTTCAGGCGATACCTTCACCGACGATCGCATCTCCTATTCCATGACCTCGATGCATATTCCTGAGCCGGTTATTTCCCTGGCCGTCATTCCGGTTGACAATAAGGCCCAAATCAATATGTCCAAGGCCCTGAATCGGTTTACCAAGGAAGATCCGACATTCCGGGCTTTCGTCGACCATGAAACCGGCGAGACCATCATTTCCGGTATGGGCGAGTTGCATCTGGATGTCTACATCGAACGGATGAAACGCGAGTATAAAGCCGAAGTTCAGGTCGGCGCTCCCCAGGTCGCCTATCGTGAGACCATCTCGGCGCGGGCGGAATTCAACTACACCCACAAGAAGCAGACCGGAGGTTCCGGCCAGTTCGGGCGGGTCGCAGGGTACCTCGAGCCGCTCGAGGAAGGCGAGTATGAGTTTGTCGACAGTATCGTGGGCGGCGTTATCCCGCGCGAGTTTATCCCCTCCTGCGACAAAGGATTCCAGAAATGCTTGGAGAAGGGCTCTTTGTGCGGCGCAGCGGTGACAGGTGTCAGGTGTGTGATTAACGACGGAGCCTACCATGCAGTGGACTCCTCGGATATCGCTTTCCAACTTGCTGCCATAGGAGCTTTCAAAGAAGGATACATGAAGGCCAAACCGGTGATCATGGAGCCGATAATGAAGGTTGCCGTGGAAGGTCCCACCGAGTTTCAGGGCGCGGTTATGGGCAGCATCAACCAGCGACGCGGCATGATTATCGGTACCACCGATGAGGGGAACTATACGGTTATCGAAGCGGAGGTCCCGCTGTCCGAAATGTTCGGCTATTCGACCGCCCTTCGATCCCTGACCCAGGGAAAAGCGGAGTTTACCATGGAATTCGCGACGTTCAAGCAGGTTCCAAGGGGTGTCAGCGAAGAACTCATTAAAAAATATCAGCAAGAAAAGAGCAAAAGCTAAGAGCTGCAAAACCGTCTTGGCTTTGATGAGTATTGTCATTTATTTCAGGTAAAAAGGCATGAATTATCTGCTGCCGGATACGGTGGTCTTTCTGAAATCGACATGATACTCATGAGAAATCCGGGCTAAATCATTGCGGGGATGGTATGCTGAATCCGTCTGTCGTATGAAAGCCGGAAAACTGCTTGAAGAATTGCGGGAAGAAAACGAACAGAAATGAGGTGTACAACCATGGGAAAAGAGGAATTGGTACTCAATAATCCGTTACGGGCGCTTGGCCTGGAAGAAAAAGTAAAAGGTGATTCACAAAGCCTGGGGCTGGTCATGTCCAGGGCGGGACTGGGAAAGACTGCTATTCTGGTGCAGATTGCACTGGATTCCATGATGCGCGGAAATAAGGTATTGCATGTTTCCATAGGTGAGTCCATAGATAAGGCAAAAAGCTGGTATAACGATATTCTTTCTTTAATTACCAAGGATCAGGATGTCGAAAATATCCATGAGGTCATCTCAGATGTCCTTCATAACCGAATGATCATGACCTTCAAGGAAACGTCTTTCAGCCAGGCAAGACTGGAAGAAAGACTTAACGATCTGGTAAGACAAAATATTTATAAACCTGAATGTCTGATTATCGATGGGTTCGATTTCAACGAGAACAGCCGTAAAGCCTTGCTCGATTTGAAGAATTTCATGCAAAAGGAAGGCTTGAAAATGGTTTGGTTTTCCGCCGTATGTCATCGTGAGGACGAAAGAGTCAGCGCGGATGGCGTGTTTGCCCCCTGTCATGAGGTGTCCGATCTGTTCGAGACGGTTTTGATGATCAATCCTGAAAACGAATGTATTTCCCTCGATATCATCAAGTGCGCTTCCTGTGCCGTTGACGCCGGGATGAGTCTTGCGCTCGACCCTTCAACAATGCTTATTATGAAAGCATAGAGGGGGGCGGCCCCCGCGTGGAGGGTTTGCAAAGGAGGTGAAAGCGGATTGCTCGTTGCTGGGTAATCCGCTTTTTTTTTTGAAAACAGCTGGATTAAACTGTAGACTGTAATTCATTTATCAGAACGCGGCCCGATCCGGCTGCATATGCGAAAAGATGACTCCGCGAGTGAGAGATCAGGGGCAGGGAGTAAGGACTTTTTAAAGCCCGTTGGTTGTCACGCCCATCAACCGGTAATTTACGGGTTATCCAAATAGGGCATTCACCGATCAATGAAATTTCGACCGTGTATCGATCTCCATAACGGCAAAGTAAAGCAAATAGTGGGGTCAACGCTGAACGACCAGGAGCCGGAGCGTCTTACGACCAATTTTTGCGCCGATAAGCCCTCTTCCTGGTACGCCGAGCTGTATCGAAATGACAACCTAACCGGTGGGCATATTATCATGCTGGGGCCAGGAAACGAAGAAGCTGCAACCGATGCACTGGCCGCCTGGCCCGAAGGGATGCAGGTCGGCGGAGGAATAACTCCCGACAACGCCGGTTTGTGGCTGGACAGAGGGGCATCGCACGTCATTGTCACCTCATGCGTCTTCAAGCAAGGACGGATCGACCATGACAATCTGGCGCGTCTGGTCAAAACGGTGGGCCGCAGCCGTCTGGTGCTCGATCTCAGTTGTCGTAAAAAAGGGGAAGATTACTACATCGTCACGGATCGATGGCAAAATTTCACTGATGTGATCATCTCCAGGGAAACACTTTTGGAGTTGGCCCGGAGTTGCGATGAGTTTCTGATCCACGCCGCAGATGTTGAAGGCAAATGCGCAGGTGTTGCAACAGATCTGTTGGAAAAGCTGTCTGCCTGGATTACGATTCCGACAACCTATGCCGGAGGTGTCAGGAACCTTGCAGATATGGAATTGATCGACCAAATAGGCAAAGGAAGACTGGATGCGACCATCGGCAGTGCTTTGGATATTTTCGGCGGCCGGGGAATCACTTACCATGATGCAGTGGCCTTCCATGCCGCCCGATCCTCGCAGAATCTTTCTCGTTCGGGTGAAAAAGAGTAGGTGTGCAATGCATCACTGTTTCTTGACCTGATGAAAAACTTTGGATACAATATCAGCTGGTTTATATCAGCCTGATGTTATTGAAATGATAGAGATCTTAAGCTCTTACCAACTGGTTTTCACAAATGGAACTTGATAGGGATAAACAGAGATACCAAATAGAAAAATTTATTAAGAAAATGCCCAGCCTGTCGACGACAGTGGGCAAGGTCTTGGAGATATGCAGTCGAACGGATGCATCTCCCAATGAACTGAACAAAGTCATTTCTCTGGATCCGGTCTTGACCGGTCAGGTCTTGAGACTGATCAACTCCGCTTATTATTCCCTCCTGAACAAAATCACTTCATTGACTCGTGCCATTACGATGCTCGGTATGAATACGGTCAAAAACATGGCCTTAAGCACCGCCATTATCAAAACCATGTCCGGAGCAAAAAAATCAAAGGCCCTTCCGACCTCAAGGTTTTGGCAACATTCCATTGGAGTAGGGGTGAGTGCAAAACTATTGGCGAAGGCTTGTGACCTGCCCATTGCCGAACGCGAGGAAATGTTTATTGCAGGGCTTCTTCACGATTTGGGCAAGGTGCCTTTCGGTGATGAATACATAGACGTTCTTGCCTTGGCAAAAAGGGAACAGCAGTCGTTAATCGCGGCTGAGCGGGAACTCATGGGAATCGATCATCAGGAGGTTGGGCAGATGATTGCCGAAAAATGGAAACTCAACCCCGTCATTACCGACTGTATTATCAATCATCATGATGTCGACAAGGCGGCCGGAGACAGTAAAAAACAGGCCGCCTTTGTTTCCCTGGCAAATATGTATATCAATATATTGGATATCGGCTATGCAGGAGACCCTTTCCCGGCCGTGGATGAGATCGACAGGCTTCTCGAAATTGTCGGTCTTAGCTGGCAGGATTACGGGACAATCAGCGAAGATGTGGAAAACGAAATCGAAAAAGCACAGATTTTTCTGCAGATATAATCTGGAGACACAAAATGAAAATCAAGTTTTGGGGAGTGAGAGGTTCGATCCCCTGTCCAGGGCCGCGTACGCAAAAATACGGCGGCAACGGGGCCTGTCTGGAGCTGAGAGTCGGTGAAGACAACAGAATTGTCGTCATCGATGCCGGAACGGGCATCAGGGAACTCGGCACCTATCTTATGCAGAACGACCTGCCGAAAGGGCCCATTGAGGCGGACCTTTTTCTCTCCCACACCCATTGGGATCATATCATGGGTTTTCCGTACTTTACGCCGATTTATGTGCCGGGCACGAAGTTGCGTGTATATGGGCCTATTACTTTCGAAGAGGACACCCTTGAAGATGTGGTGGGCGGTCAAATGAAATACCGGTATTTTCCGGTCAATGTCGGAGAACTTGCTTCCGACCTCCAATATCTAAGACTTCGGGAGGACCCGCGCATCGATCTCGGTGGCGGACTTGTTCTGCTGACCAAGCTTTTAAACCACCCCATCACGGCTCTTGGCTATAGATTTGAATACAAGGGCAAGGTTTTTTGCACCTGCTATGATACCGAACCGTTTCGGAACCTTTTTATAACGGACCCGGAGCATCCCGATTATGATGAAGGCATGGCTTACGAGGGCGAAGAGGTTGCAAAAGAGCAGAATATGGCCATTGAAAGATTTTTTGCCGGCGCCGATCTCCTGGTTCATGACAGTCAATATACTGCCGAAGAATATGCAAACGGCAAGATCGGCTGGGGGCATACTTCGTTTGAACACGCCATCGAGGCAGCCAATCGGGCCGGCGTGAAAAAACTGGCCCTGTTTCATCATGACCCGGATCGAACAGATGATATGATTGATGACCTGGCAAAAATCTATTGCGAGCCGGGACGTTACGGAGAAACGGAAGTGTTTTTTGCAAAAGAGGGGATGGAGATAATCCTTTAGCCCGGATGAGAAATCCGGGTTAGATCCGGCTCATTTTTCGGGCGAGCGGTTTGCCCACCCGGATTGAGGCGTTTGAGACCGTTTGCAGGGATTGTGGTTTCGTGGGAATTGCTTTATGTAATATGAAGCAAACTTCTTTGATGAGAATTTCAGAGGAATTCACATCCCTGCCATTCGTCTTACCCTCTCCACACATTCAAGGTCGGGTTGATACGGTATGCCTGCCGGTTCAGGGAACGGGAGCACAAGCGACTCGGCAAAAGGGGTTGCGGCAACGTTTCGGTTATACGCCTCCACAAGGAGCCGTTCCAGGTTGACTGTATCCTCGATATTATAAGCCAACAGGGTATCCAGAGCGCGTTCGTTGCCCAGGCGTTCGTATTCCCGCCACAGCAGAACTGCGAAAAAACCGTCTACCCCGTCGAGGGCTCCTCGGTTGATCCCCATCTGCCGTTCGCAGCCTTTAAGCCCGCCTTTGAGTCCCAATCTTGCAAGAACGTAACGCAAATCGATGTGGGCATGGTCCAGCTTTGCGCCGAAATACCGCTCCAGAAACGGAATATCAAAGCTTTTGCCGTTATAACTGACAAGGACCTTATAAGAGAAAATATCCTCTATAAAATCTTCCAGATTCCTGCCGTTGACATAGGTGCGCACGGTTTCGCCGTCATACAGCGCCACCGTGGTGATTTCAGCGCCGTCGTCCAGTCCTGTCGTTTCAATATCGATGTAAGCTGTATGATTGCGAAAATGGGGGAATATCCTCCATTGGTCGGCACTGGAAAGATGGGTTGTGAAAAAGGAAGGCTCTTCCTCTGCCAAAGCCTGCCTTGATGCTTCCAAGGCGGCCTTGACGATTGTAGAATTGCTGTTGGTAAGCGAGAAGGGTTGATCCTCCAGCAAGTCCTGCCAGGTGGAAATTCCGGCGTTCCAGAGTTTTTTCTCCGTCTTCAGGCCTATTCCCTGGATATGGCAGAAGGTATGGGGGAGCATAAGCGTAACCCTTACGATGATCAGTGTCAGTTATGCTGGGATGAAGGAAATGTGCTGTTCTTTTGTCCTCGTCTTCGTAACTTTCCCGCGCCTTTTTGGGGATTGCCGCCGTCCTTTTTTCTTGTTTGAGCTGCAGATTTGGCGGTATGGCGGGGTGCATCAAGCCGGCTGATTTTCATCATTCGCTCGTTAATACGTGCTTTTTTTAGTATTTTCAACGTATCGTGCGGCATTCCAAATGGCAGATCCACCGTGCTGTACTCGTCATAGATCGAGATCCTGCCGATATATTCGCCGTCGATGGCGGCTTCATTGGCGATGGCTCCAACGATATGCCCCGGTTTGATGCCATGATTCGATCCGATTTCAATGCGATATCTATCCATCGGGCTCATATCGGCTTTTATTTTTTTCTTACCCGTTCCGCGTTGCGGTTTTCCAGTATCGGCGATCTTTTTTACCTGATCTTTTTCCAAGCGTTTTTCTGCTTTTCGCTCGGACAAGAGAAAAGGGGTGTCACCCTGGGCGATTTTGGCAAGAGCAGCTGCCACCTCTACAACCGAAGCGTCGTTCTCCTGCAGGTATTCTTCGATCAGGCTTTTGTAGAAGGAAAAATCGTTTGCGCTCAAAGTTTCGCTGATTCGCCTTTTAAAGACAGCCACCCTGTGGGCGTTGATCTCTTTTGCTGAGGGCAATGACATGGGCTCGATTTTTTGCCGGGTCGTTGTTTCAATGGAATGAAGAAACTTTTTTTCGCGCGGATGAAGAAAGAGAATGGCTTCGCCCTTTCTTCCGGCTCTTCCGGTTCGTCCTATTCTATGGATGTAGGCTTCCGTGTCAAACGGAATATCGAAATTGATCACATGGCTGATTCTTTCAACATCCAGACCGCGAGCAGCGACATCCGTGGCCACCAGGACATCGAGCTTGCCGCTTTTGAGCTGCTCGATGGTGCGCAGTCTTTGGTTCTGGGCGATATCGCCACAGAGCGGCGCGGAAGCGTAGCCGAGACCTGCCAGTTTTTCGGCAAGTTCGACGGTTTGGATTTTGGTACGGACGAATATCAAAACGCCATTTGTGGTCTCGGCCTCAAGGATTCTGGTGAGTGCTTCCATTTTCCTTGCCATACCGTCAGTCATGATATACCGCTGATGAATGGTCGTTGCCGTTGCTGTTTTTGTTTTTATGGTGATCTCAGTGGGATCCGTAAGATATTTTTTAGCTATGGCGCGAATACTGGAGGGCATGGTTGCAGAAAAGAGCAGAATTTGCCTCTTGTCCGGCATCTGTTTCAAAACCCATTCCACATCATCGATAAAGCCCATATTGAGCATTTCGTCGGCCTCGTCCAATACCAGACTGCCGATATTTTCCATCACAAGGCTCTGCTTGCGGATATGGTCCATAACTCTGCCCGGAGTTCCGACGATCACCTGAGGGCCGTGTTTGAGTTCCTTCAGTTGAGTTGCATAATCCTGACCGCCGAATATGGCGGCTATCCTCAGCTTTGCAAGGTGGGCTCCGTACGTTGCAAACGCCTCGGCAACCTGGAGTGCCAGCTCTCGGGTCGGCGTCAAAACCAGGATCTGCGGAGACCTGCGGTCCAGTTTGAGGCGGGACAGCAGGGGCAGGGCAAAGGCTGCAGTTTTGCCTGTGCCTGTCTGGGCCTGGCCGACCACATCGCATCCGGCCATGACATGAGGGATCATCGCCGCCTGAATCGGCGTCGGGGATTCGTAACCGGATTCCTCGACCGCCTGAAGCAGGGAGTGGTTGAGGTCGAAATCTGAAAAAAGCGGGACAGTGAGTTCATCGAAAGACATAAAATTTCCTGTAAATTATCCTGGAGTTTTCCCAAGGGTAAGCATCCTCGCTTACTCTGTCTTGGAAGAGATGTGTCTGCCAGTTCCGCACAATTTACACGATATGTCTTTTGTCCTGGTCTGACACGAACGCCCATGGGATCGGGCCGGGCAACAATGGCCAAGGGAGGAATCAAAGGAAAGTCAAGCGGGGAAAGAAGCGCTGGAACAACAGTGAACCTTGGATGATCGGACCGATTCCGATGAGATCCTCTTTTGAGGAACATAGTTCAATACCAGGAGAGACCTCTGTTTGCAAGTCTTTTTTTGAGAAGCGGCACGTTGCTTACAGTATTTTTTTACGTAAGCTTTTTAACCGGCCATGGAGGTTTTTTCTGTCCAGACGCTTTCGCTGAGAGGCGGCTGACGGTTTTGTCGCTCTGCGTTTTTTCCGCACAACGGCGGCGCTGCGAACGAGCTCGGCCAGACGCTGCAAAGCGTCTTCTTTGTTTTTTTCAAAGGTCCTATGCTGTTGAGCTTTGATGACAATGGCCCCTTCCTTGGTTAATCTCTGGTCCCGCAAGGCCAGAAGGCGCTGCTTGATAAACCCGTTCAGGCTGGAGTGCCTGATATCGAAGCGGAGATGGACGGCGCTTGCAACCTTATTGACATTCTGGCCTCCGGCACCCTGGGCTCGAATCTGGCTGATTTCAATTTCCCTCAGGGGGATGGCAATGGTGCCTGTAATCTGTAGCATGTGACTCTTCTCTATTGTTCATTTGGTAAACGTCCATTCCTTTTACGTCAAAAGGCGATACAGTTTCCGGAAAGGCGGCGATACCGAACGTGAGCTTTTGCTCCTGGTGTTACTGTTTCGGTTTAATAAAAGCAGCGGAATCGGTGTCCAGACTTATCTGTCCCGTTCCGTTGGTATCGATTCGGGTGATTATACCGGAAAGGCGGATCTCATCTTCCTCTTTTGCTGCAACAATGCCCGTATAGGTCAATAGATCCATCTTGGCGGCAATAACCACACCAAACCCGGTAGCGGATGAATCGAACATCACTGTGAACTTTTCGTCTTTCTGCCTTTTAGCGGAAAAAAAATACACAGGCCAAACCACATGAAGTCCCAAAAGCTTTTGTTCCGCAGCCGGCAGATCCTTTGGAAGCACAAGCCGGAGTTGTTGGACAATTTCCTCAGGAGTTAAATTATTAAGGCGAGCCGTTATTTTTCCCTGTGAAGCAGCCGGGGATGAAAGGGCGTTTTTGAGCCCATGGCCCGTTACCTGAATTTGCTGCTCTTCTTGTGGAATTTTCCCGCCGGCCACAGGTCCTTTTTCTTGCGCCGGTGGAGCCTGTTCATCGTGCTGTGCACTCTTTCCGTTGGCTGCTTTCCGGGGAGATTCCACCGCCACTTTCCCGGAAACGATTTCATAGTTTTCCTGCTTTTTTTGTTGAATGTGCAGAGTATAGGCGAAGAGAGCAGAGATGAGGCCTGTCACCAAAAGACTTGGGAGCAGCCATCTGCTATTCGTCCTTAACCAGTCGATCATCAGTCTTTCCTAAGGATATCTGAATGATGGAAGCACTTTCTTTTAAAGAAAACAGAGATCATAAGATTATCTTTCAGGCAGACGATATGCAAGGGGGAATTACAAATAAAATTCTTTCTACGTGGTCGAGGTTATCTGTTTACGCATGGTTTTTTCGCTGTGGACGCAGCGCGTCACCAAGAAGTGCGTCTTGATTTTATTGCAGGTTCATATCGAGTGGTTTGTCCTTTTCTGATGAAGTTCTTCCCTGTCTTACCGATGACTTCCGTTTCCTCTTCCTTATAGTATTCATTATCCCGGAGTGGGACAGCCGTGGAACAAATTGCCTCTTCCCTTCGGGGATCATCAGACGGTTCTGATGCATTGATCCTCCATTTTCCCAAAAAAGAGGATCGGCCGCCGAGACGGCTGAATCCGTAATCGACCTCTGTCTCGGCAGAGATCAAAGATGAGAAGGAGCAAGACCATGGACGCAAATCAAAACGTTACCCATGTCCGTGGCAGTGAACGTATTCCTCTGCACGGAGCATATTCGCTTGGTCCTGTACCCGAGGACGAGCGTTTTGAAATAACCGTACGAATTAGGCGTAAGGCACCGCTTCAGAGTCTGGCGGCGGAAGGATTTCATGCCGATCGACTGCCTCGTCGGCGCCGTTACCTTACGCATGACCAATATGCCGAGTCGCATGGCGCCGATCCCATGGACATGGCCAAAGTCGTAGCGTTTGCGCAAGCCCACGACTTGGTTGTGGTCGACAGCGACACCGGCCGGCGCAGTGTTTTTCTATCGGGCACCGCAGCCGATTTTTCCAGGGCATTCGGCACGGCCATCGAACACTACGAGCACGAAGGCGGTACATATCGCGGGCGGACAGGTCCGCTGACGATGCCGGCAGAATTGACGGATATCGTAGAAGGCGTATTTGGTATCGACGACCGTCCTGTAGCCAAGCCGCATCTCCAGTGTTATCGGCCGCTCCCCAGTATCGGCATTCAGGCACACGCTGCCGGCAATTCATTCAGCCCGACGGATTTGGCAAAACTCTATAACTTTCCGACCGGTCTGGACGGCAGGGGACAGTGCATTGCCATAATCGAACTCGGAGGCGGCTACCGCAAAGCCGATATCCGGGCCTATTTTGAAAAACTTGGCTTGCCCGTCCCCAAAATAAAAACAGTTCGAGTCAATGGCGGGAGGAATCAGCCGTCCACAGCCGACAGTGCCGACAGCGAAGTGATGCTCGATATCGAAGTGGCTGCGGCGATTGCACCTGAAGCTTTGATTGCAGTGTATTTCGCTCCCAACACGGATAAAGGCTTCCTGGACGCCATTACCAGAGCCATCCACGACAAAGTGCATAAACCATCGGTCATCTCCATCAGCTGGGGCAGCGCCGAGAAAAATTGGACCGCACAGTCGAAATATTCGTTTGACCAGGCTTTCCAGGCGGCCGCCAGTTTGGGGATTACCATCTGCTGTGCATCCGGCGATAACGGATCAGGGGATGGGGAAACCGACGGCAAGGCGCATGTGGATTTTCCCGCGTCAAGCCCTCATGTATTGGCATGCGGCGGCACGATGCTCACAGCAGCCAACGGCGCAATATCCAGCGAACAAGTATGGAATGAAGGAACAAACAGCTCCACAGGGGGTGGAGTAAGTGATTTTTTCGTACTTCCCGATTACCAGAGTAAGGCGGGCATTCCGTCATCGGCAAATGATCCCAATCATTTCGGGCGAGGTCTTCCCGATGTTGCGGGAGATGCCGATCCGATGTCCGGATATAGTGTCCGGGTTGATGGACAGGAATTTGTCATCGGCGGCACCAGCGCGGTGGCACCTCTGTGGGCCGGTTTGATCGCACTGATCAACCAAAGGATGGATCACCGAGTCGGTTTCCTCAACCCGATGATTTACGGATCCCTTGTCGATACCGGATCCTTCCAAGATATTTCAACGGGCAATAACGGAGCCTATTCAGCCGGACCGGGCTGGGACGCCTGCACCGGTTGGGGGACACCCAACGGTACGAGACTTCTCCAGGCTCTTTTGGGGTGAGTCCACGATAGGCGATTCCAGGCAGATTGCAGCCGTCTCCCCACCGTAAAGAATATCGATGGCGGACGGTTGTAATCATCCTCCTATTGATCTGCCGAACCGGGCGGAATTTCAGATAAGAAAGCGTCGGTCCGCTGAATCGAAGGCTGTCAGCGGCAGAAGAGTATGCTCAATGGTTATGAGAAATTCAGGCTAGTTTTCCTCGGTATATGATGACGTTTAGGAAATTTTTCGTTATGATCTTGTTTTTGTTTCTGGAGGTTGCGTTCGGTATGATGAGGTGGTGCTTGTTTTTATATCCTAACAATATGAGGAGAAAATGCACAAACGCATTACAACCATCGGTATCATTTTCTGTCTTTTAATTTTTGCTCTAACGGCCTGCGACACCCTTTTTCCCACACCCATTTCCGACATTCTTCAAAATCCTCGGAAATACGCCGGCAAACAGGTCTCTGTGTCTGGGAAAGTGGTCGAGACGTTCAGCCTTGTTGTTATTCGGTATTTCGTGGTACGAGATGACACCGGCGAGATCACCGTTGTTACGGAAAGACCCCTGCCGAAAAAAGGCGAGCAAATAAAAGTTACAGGAAAAGTCCAGGAAGCATTTTCTCTAGGAGACCAACAGCTCATTGTCATAAAAGAGACCCCGAAAGGGAGTTGAAAGAAAAATACAGGGCTTCGCCTTATTCTGATGGAAACCTAGTCTGCAATAGAATCTGATAATAAAGTTTAATGCGCTCTTTTGCGGTGGTTT
>JBJKQT010000191.1:0-6519 GCA_046705065.1 Desulfocapsaceae bacterium | reverse complement strand
AAGGCCTTGCCGATCACCTCGTTGCTGGGGAGGAGGTTGCTGACAAATCCGATCAAGCCTTCAAAACCCGCGGCATAGCCTTTGGTCCCTTCCTGTTCACGTACGGTTTCGACCCTACCTTCGCCTTTGTAGAGTACAACCCGCACCGCTTTGCGTCGCAACGAACGAAAATCAGCAAGCCGTTTGGCAAAGAGGACCGCTCCCAGGTTCGTGATATGCCATTTTCCGCCTTTGCCCTGGACTATCATCTCGTCGGCGGTCAAAGCGGCTAGAATTCCGGCCCGTCCTTCGGGAAGGGGCAGGGAGAGCAAATCAAAATAGGCTGGGTAATCAAGCAGCTTGAGAACATCTTCCGCTGTGACGTTCTCTGCTGCAATTTCTTTTTCAAACGGTGTACGGTCGAAGACTCTCCAGAGCTCACGTTCCTTTTCCGGGTAGTCTTTCAGCTTTTTTTTATAAGAGCCGATACGAATATATTCACTCTTTTTAAACTGAACCGGATGGCGAAAGGCAGCACTGATCTCCAGCAATACGATAGGCTTGTCCTCAACCAGAATTGAATAGAAGCGAAAATTGATCTTGGGGGAGAGCAGGCGCAGCAGCCAGCTTTCCAGTTCCTCGTTGCCGATTTTCGCAGTCACGGGATTAAAGGTGGTACCGACAATGTCATGCGTATCGTCATCAACGCCCCAGACGAAATAGGCATTGACCTTGCCCGTCAAGGCAGCGGTGTTGGCCAGCGCCGAAAGGTATTCTCCGATTTCATCCGGATCGGCATTGTTGTGCTTGAATTCCACCCACTCGGTTTCCCTAGGCAGCTTTCGCAGCTCGTTCAAAATGCTCTGAATCTCAGCTTCCGGGCGATCAATACTCACGTTGTCACCTCCTTGAGCAGGTCGATGATCTCACCTTCAAGCACCTTGATGTCGGCCTCGATCTCGGCCAGTTCACGCGGTGGTTCATAGCGGTAGAAGTGGCGGTTGAGTGGAATTTCGTAGCCGACCTTGGTTTTACCCTGGTCAATCCAGGCATCGGGAACGTGGGGCAGTACCTCGCGCTGGAAGTATTTCTCGATGCTTTCTTTCAGTGGCGCTGTTTCGGTATCGCGCAGATCGGTATCCGGTTCCGGCTTGCCATTCTTGTCGCGGCAGATCTCAGCGGTTTCATCCCGTTGAACAAGGGCGGCCAGTACTGCTTTTAATTCGGCGGCGGACAACCTAACGCCTTGGGCGCGATCGATCTCCCGCAGTGCCAGCAAGAAGGCCTTACGATTCTTGAACAGGGTCTCCCCATGTTGGCCCGCAAAAGCTGTGAGCAAATCACGGATGGTCTGTTGACGTTTCTTGCCTGCTGCAATCTCCTGCTGGCGAACAGTCTCGTTCTTTTTCTTGCTGGCGGCAAGGTTATTAAACGCGGTTTGTTCCTCCAAGCGGGAGATACGCTCCGAGCTGGCCTGAAAATTCAAACGAAGTGGTCGTTCGACGGTGATCTTATGATAACCGAAGTCATCGTTGTCGAAGATTTTGCTGACTACTAATTCTTTATGCTTGCCATCAACTGTAAAAGTGCGTGTTTCGCCATCGGTAAAATTATCATAGATAGAGGTAATCTCGGCAATATGGTCCGGGTCTTTTGGCTTGTCTTGCGGGTCTCCAATGCGCCGGCGCTTGTTGCCCAGCGATTTCTCCATCTGTACCCAGAAGTTGCGGGCGTCTATGAGCTGTACCTTCTCTTTGCGACTCTTCACTTTGCGGTTGGTAACCACCCAGATATAGGTGGCAATGCGGCTCCCTCCTTTTTCCACCGGGCGCATCTTGGCAATCATGTGTTGCAGGAAGAGCAAAGCTCCGTCGTTGATTCGCGGGGTACCGGCACCGAAACGGCCTGCATAACCGAGGGTGTCAGCCTCTTGCTGTATGTACCTCTGCTGCTGTTTCCATTCCACACCAAAGGGCGGATTGGCAAGCATATAGTCGAAGGTCCATTTAATGCCTTCGGTATCGCGGTCGAAGCCGTCTTTGGTAAAGGTGTCATCGCGGATGATATTGTCTGTATCTTCACCTTTTATAAGCATATCGGACTTGCAGACCGCCCAGGCCTCGTCATTCCAATCTTGCCCGTAGAGGTGCGGGCGTGCATCGGTATTGAGTTTGCGAATGTACTCTTCTGCCACCGAAAGCATGCCTCCGGTACCGCATGCCGGGTCGTAGATAGTTTTGACAACATGGCTCTTGGCCAGGTCCTCCTCAGGGGCAAGCAGCAGGTTGACCATAAGTTTGATGACCTCACGCGGCGTGAAATGCTCTCCGGCTTCTTCATTGGATTGCTCAGCCCCGATCCGGATTAGTTCCTCAAATACATAGCCCATCTGTATCTGGTCCACCCGCTGAGTCGACAGATCTACCTTGGCAAATGCTTTCACCACCTCGAAAAGGATGTTTTTCTCCTCCATGTGGGCAATCTGCTCGCCGAATCTGAACTTATCCATGATGGCACGGACGTTGGAGGAAAAACCGTTAATATAGCTGTTAAGATTGGGCGCAAGGTTGTTAGAGTCATCGAGCAGGGAGTTAAGGAGTTCGCCCGGCAGTGTAAATTGCATCTTTGAAAGATTGTAAAACCGATGTCCGGTAATCAGCTGAAGCCGTGCCTGTTGCACGCGCTCAGGCTTGGTTTTGAGTGACTGAAATTCTTCCAGCACCGCTTTCCTGGTGGGTTCCAGCAAGCATTCAAACCGACGAAGAACGGTGAGCGGCAAAATCACCTTACGATATTCGTTTCGCTTGTATGGCCCCCGCAGCAGGTTACAGATACCCCAGATAAAAGTAGCCAATTGGCGGTGGGTTTCACCATTCATTGATTTATTTCCTTATCATCGAAATTCAGCATACTGTTGCAGGTTTTCGTCGTACAAGATGCTGTAAATTATATCAATGCCGACTTCATCGGCAAAGTCTTTCCGTTTTCCCAGTGATTGTCTTGGCGAAATCCCCCATCATTACCCCAGGCTGATCTTCCTTAAAAACATATAGTATCTGGTATATTGCGACAAGGATAGTCTTTCTTTCCGAAGCGACAAACCGCAGCCCAACTATTCCGGAATAGTTGGAACCGTTCCTTTTGCAACATCTGCCCGTTTGGCTATTCTCCCAATCAATCCTACAATGTGAACCACAAATCACTTGAAATCAAAAAGATACACAAACGTACCATAAATAGAGTATGCTTGACACAATAAGGGAGAACCTTCTGCTCTGTAATTCTCAACTCAATGGAGTCCGATGTGCCACAACATCATTTCCGGGCTACCACACGCAACGATACAATTGTTTTCTATTTTAATAAGATTATATGTGTGGAGAACGGGCAGGGAAAATATTGACCACTGAAAGAAACATGTGCATACATCTAAATAAGTGGCGGTGCCTGCATGTTTCATGCAGGAATAATTATTCAGATGAACGGTACGATTGGAGGACGAATGATGGTTGAAAAAACGATATCCGGCGTGAAGGCTTGTGTGTTTGATGCCTATGGTACCCTCTTCGACGTCCATTCTGCAGTGGGGAAATACCGGCAGCAGTTAGGCGATGTTGCCGATCGGGTGTCGATGTTGTGGCGGACCAAGCAGCTTGAGTATACCTGGCTGCGCAGTCTGATGGGGCACCACGCCGATTTTTGGCAGGTGACTCGGGATGCCTTGGATTTTTCCTTTGATATGCACAAAATAGATAATCCCGGCCTGAAGAAAGACCTCATGGAAGCCTACCTGCGCCTGGACTGTTATCCTGAAGTGTTTGATACCCTCAAGGAATTGAAGACGCGTGGATTTCGCCTGGCAATTCTGTCCAACGGCTCACCGGCAATGCTGGAGGCAGCTGTTATCCACTCGGGTATTTCCGAGCTGCTGGAAGCCACGTTTTCGGTGGAGGACGTCAAAATATTCAAGCCGGATCCCCGGGTCTACCAAATGGCTGTCGACGGTTTGCAGGTCTCTGCCGAAGAAATCGTCTTCCTGTCTGCCAATGCCTGGGATGCTGCCGGTGCATCCGCTTTTGGATTTAAGGTGGCCTGGGTAAACAGGTTCGGACAGAGCCTGGAGCGGCTTCCCGGGCGGCCGGACGTTGAAATCGGGGATCTTGCGGAATTGGTGCCTCTCCTTGGTTGACGTTCCTGCTCGTATTTTTCTAATCGAAAACCCGTTACCCAAGTCAATTTTGTTGGTTGAAATTGCCGTGAATTCAGAAATCAGGAGTCCCGTATGCCTCAAGATCACAAGATTGCCCTGCTCATCGACTGCGACAACGTCAGCTATAAATCCATTGAAGGTGTTATCGACGAATTATCGAAGTATGGGAAGGTCAATATCCGCCACGCTTATGGTAATTGGAAAAGTGAACAGATGAAGGGCTGGGAGGAAAAGCTGCATCCGCACGCAATCAAACCGATCCAGCAATTTGCCTACACCAGCGGCAAGAATGCTACCGACGCCGCCATGATCATCGACGCCATGGACCTTTTGTACACCCAACAGTTGGACGGTTTTGCCTTGATGACAAGCGACAGCGATTTCACGCCTCTGGTCATGCGGATACTCTCCAACGGTATAACCGTCTACGGTTTCGGGGAAAAGAAGACGCCAATGCCGTTTGTGAAAGCCTGCTCCCAGTTCATTTATACTGAGAACCTTGAGCAAACGGACGAGGAGGAAAAACCTGCTTCCACCGGCAATACGAAAAAATCCCGGAACGAACTGAGGAAGGATGCGGGTCTGGTAAAACTCCTGCGGACGGCCGTTGAGCAGAGTGCCGGTGAGGACGGCTGGAGCCACCTCGGCCGCGTTGGACAGTACATCTCCAATAAGACATCGTTCTCCCCTGTTAACTACGGCTACAAAAAGTTGAGCGATCTCATCCGAGTCAGCGATCTTTTCGAGATAAAGATGGCTGACGACAACTCGGGAATGTACATCAAGGACTCGAGAAAATAGATTCTCGATTAGTCATGAAAGGTTGTTCTACTCTCAAAGTCTGGTATCCTCTTCGGTGGCGTAAGCATTAATTTCTCCGGAGATGTTCGAACAGCATGGCCGCATTGTTTGCAGTTGAATTTCATCATGCTTTTTATTTCTTCATTGTCTTCTCATGACCCCGGCTCGTCTTTTTCGGCTGCCCGCACTATAACGGATCTGGGGCGTTCAGCAGCTCCGGATACAGCCTTTTCTGCGATATTCTGTACCTGTTGGTAGGCCTTTTCCTGCTGACTGCCTAGCTTCTCGATTTGTTTTACCTGATCTTTAACCGTAGCTTCCAGGGAGGTTATTTTCGCCTCCAACACCCTCAGCTCTCCTTCGAAGCCTTTAGTTAAGAGTTCCTTCTGCTGAGCAAAATTTGCCGTCAGTTCTTTCTCCCTGGCGGCAATGGCTTTGGTTACGGCTTCTTCGAGTTCCTTAGGAAAACGCTCAACCTGGATCTCTAACTGATTCATCTGTTTTTCCCGTTCGAGAATCTCCCGTTCCCGTTCTTCTAATGCAGTCGTTTTTTCCTTTACCTGTTTATCGATGGAATCTTTCTTCTCCGAAATTTCTTTTTCCAAAGTTGCAATCTTATCGGCAAAGGCGTTTTCTTCCAGGGCGCGAGAACGCTTTTTGTTGTAGTTGTATTCTTCCTCTTCGCGCTGCCGTTCCTGTCCGGTTCTCCTTTTTTCCTCAGCCATCGTCTCATTAAAGGATTTTTTCTCAAATTCCCAGGCAGCCTTTGATTCAGCTATTTCCTTGTCGAGTCTTTCTCTTTTTAAGCCCATTTCGGCTTCGAATTCCTCGCGCGCCTGATTTTGTGATTCCAGGAGAACTGCCAGAGAAGCCGCTTGTTTTTCAATTCCATAGATCTCCTCTATTTCGGACTGCTTTAAATTGATCGCTTCTTGGAGAGTTGTGTATTTTTTCGCTTCAATTTCGATTTTATCGGCCATGGCAGATAACTCTTTATTGATGGCTATCTTGAGATTATGAATCTGGGCGCCCAGATCAGATTCGGAAATTTCCTCTGCCTTTTTTATTGTTTCTTTTGATCTGGTTTCTGTCCTGACCTTTTCCGGATTAAGCCTGCTCTCTTCTTTGCTTGCCAGTTCACTCTGCATTTTGTTTATAACGTCAAGCAACTCCTTCTTTGTGTTTTTCATGGATATTTCTTCGGTCATTTTTTTGCTCCTTGGAATGTATGCAAGAAATTAGTTCCCATATCGAATCGAGGGATTTTGGAGGAATCTAAGCAACAACTCTGATCTCTGTTTCCGACACCATCAACCTCGCCCAGATCAGCCCGGGGCCAAGGAGAATTCTCAGCTCACTTTTTTCCGGCAGGGAATATGTAAGAAACCACCTGCCCTCACTCAGACACTCGACTTTATCGGGGTGCCCAATCAGTTCGACGATCTGATTAAAGAGCAATCCTTCCCGCAGCTTGATGAGATTGTCGATGAGCGCGGTATTTTCGCAAGCCATGGGCTGGTTGCTCATTT
>JBJKQT010000190.1:0-2593 GCA_046705065.1 Desulfocapsaceae bacterium | reverse complement strand
CTCTATTTCCATCGGGATCAATCCGGTAGAGGAGCCGCGGCAATCGAGGACCCGGAAATTTCCGGAGGCCAAGGTTGATTGACAAGGTATATCCGCCTGCTTAAACTGTTTTGTATGTTCACCCTTTCCTTTTGGCAGGCAGCCGGCCGGGTGGCGTGGCTGCTTCCATGGGATGAACGCAAAGCGGGCTAGTGCACCCGAAAAAACAAAGGTTCATCGGTAGGGTGATATGAACAGGAGGAAAACCCATGGCTTATACATGTCAAAACTGCGGCGTTGAAGCAATTGATGAACGCAGTCTCTGCAACCCGGTTAACGAGGAGTTGGAAGGGAAGTTCTGCGATATCGTGGCAGAGAAAGTTTGTGAAGATAAACAAGTCGAAATGAGATTTTCCTGTGATTCCTGCGGAAGACTTTCGGCGGACTCGGAATATCTTTGCAATCCCGCCCCAATCAGATAAATTCGTCAAACAAAGACGTTAAAACATTTTCAAGCAGCAATAAGGTCGTCGGTCCCGAATGCAGGGCTAACCAAACCGGGATCGACGGCTTTTTTGTTTCGGCAGTGGGAGATTTTCCCTAATCACAGAGTATACGCTTATCGCCGTAATGTCTTATCGCAAACCAAATGAGATTTCCGCAAAAAGATCAATGCAACCCATTGAAAGAGTCTAAAAACTTCTTACATACTGTAGTAAAGGGCGATTGTTTTTATTGAAGACCCTCTTGCAAAAGGCTCTGAGAACTTCGCCTTCCGGGATCAAACAATCGATGAGGTCCTTATGGCAATTTATCTCTCAAGGATCAAGCAGCCACAGGAACTGTTAAATCATATCCTGGGCCAGCCTGAGCTCCCCGCCATCATTCAGAGCCTGGATGCCTCTGTTTTAACCAAACTTGTGCACCATGTGGGGCTTGAAGATTCAGCCGAAATCGTATCCCTGGCGACGGTGGAGCAGCTCAAGCAGGTATTTGACGAGGATCTCTGGATCAACGTAGCTCCCGGCCAGGAGGAGGTTTTCAATGCCGAACGCTTCGTACTGTGGTTGGAGGTGATGCTTGAGGTCGGACCGGAGTTTGCGGCCCGCAAGCTCTTGGAGCTTGACGAAGATTTGGTGACCCTGGCATTGTGCCGGCTTATTCTGGTTGTCGAATTCGACGATCTGGCCCTGCGATTGAGCGATGTCCGCCGGTCGTTTGAAGATGATCTTCTGGACAAAGTCTTGGACAGTGCTCCCAGTCAGGAATTCGAAGGGTACCTGGTCATTGCCAAACGTTTTGCCTGCTGGGAGACGGTGCGGTTATTGTTGGCTGAACTCAACGATCTGGAATATGTCTCGTTAAACCGATTACTTGAGCGCTGTTGCCGAATCACGTGGGAGTATATAGATGACAACGGCGGCCTTTTCAACGTGCTTTCCGCCGAAGAGATGCTCGAAGAGGATTTGGCTGCCGATCGCGAGACCCGCCGTGAGAGGAAAGGATTCGTTTCAGCCGCCGCCGCGACGGCATTCTTGAGCCTTTCCCGCACGACCGGCTTAAACGACATAGTCGCCTCCTCAACACAGGATTCCATCACCCAAAACTATTTTAAAACAATGGAAGCAGCCGCTGCCGGGCCGGGGAGGGCGCATGCTGAGCCGGAAGCCCAATCTTTTTCCTCAACCGGAACATCTTCCGCCAAGGTGACGAAGTTTATGAAAATGCTTCAGGCTGCCGAAGTGCTTCCTGCAAGCGATCAGAGGAGTTTGGGCTACACGGCGGAATCCTGGGAGCACCACCTTCCATTGGCCAAAGCCATGCGTTACGTGCATCGTGCCGATCCGGTACGGTACTCGCGGCAGGTCATGGAGCTCGGCTACTTATCCAACATTTTGATTTCGGGCTGCGCCTATCGAAAACGCGCCTTCAGGTTGGTTGAGGCCGCCGAGGCCGCATTTTCCGTTTGCAATCTGGGTGCCGAACTTCTGGGGCTGGTCAAGGGCGGCAAGGAGAGAGAGCATCTGGTGGAGTCCATGGCGGATCTTGTCTCGGAACGTTCCATGATCAGCCTTTTTCAAGTGGGGTGGAAACTATTGTGCGACGATGTCGTGTATTTCTCCGCCAACGCTTTGGCTGCGTTTTTCGACGGCCTGAAAGACGATCTGGACGATCCGCACGAAGCAGGGGAGACGGCAAGACTTGGCGAAATGCTGCGATCATGCATCGTAGGCGGTATGCCGTGGGAATTTGAAGACCATTTGCAACATTTGTATGCATATCTGGACGGCAGGACCATCATGACACTCTCGGCCCTGTTGCAGTCCTACCCGACCATGACGGAAGTGCTTTGTAAATTCGGACGGCATCGCACCTCTCCCTTTATCTCTTCGCAGACTCATATCCATACGATTCGACGCTTCTTAAACGACGTGCTCTGATTGCTCTCTTCCAACAAAACTCAGCCAGTAATCCGGGGCTGGGGCCACCTGCCTCACGGGACCATAAACCCATCCTTGGGGGCTTGACTGTGGCCGTCCTGGCCACAGACACCCGTGAAACAGGTGGACCCAAGCCCCTTCTGACTAATATGGCTGAGATTCATTGGTAATCA
>JBJKQT010000189.1:0-3725 GCA_046705065.1 Desulfocapsaceae bacterium | reverse complement strand
AAGTTGACCCTTTCCGCTGATTTATGGCGTGGGTCTACCCCAAATTTCTCACGCTTTTCAGCAGCTTGGCCCGTCGAAAATCCTACCGACAGAGTCAAGGCTAGAATTGTGGCGATGATCCAGTTTTTCCTCATGTTTCCCTCCTTGTGAGAATGGCTGTTTTTTTGGCGCCGTTTCATTCGGCGCGACAGATATGAAAAGATGCTTCATCACGCTTATGTGAAAAAAAGCTTCCCTACTGCCGAAGCTTGTTGTAACGTGAACCTAATTGCAATGAGTGTGCCAATGCGGTTTTTGGAGAATATCTTAATTATTACGGCATGGTATATAGTGGCAGCCTTTTCTGGGGTATTGGTTGGGATAATGGTTGTATGAATTTTCGGAAAATTTATCTCTAGAGACTGAGAAGAACTGAGCGGGGAATGCTTTGATCGTGGATAATAGTCTGTAATTATATAATATAATATAAATAGAACGGAGTCTTAAATTCTGGACAGAGAGTGCTTACGAAGTGAATGAGTCCTCGTGCAAACAAGGTTTGTCTTGAAAAAAGAATATGACGTTTGATGTCTTCGGGTGGGGGGGAGAGAAAAGATATTATCTTGATAAAACAAATAAGAAAGATTTAATTGAACCAAATACAAGACGTTCCTCTATCAAGTAATAAAAATCCTGAAAAAGTAAGAGGATAACAATATGGGAGATGGCTTCGTCCGATTTTTCAGACATTTTTCTATTGAAGACGGCTTTGCAGGTGAATCAGTATTTTATGGTTGTTGTGCAGATTTTCACTATAACTTATTAATCGGGTTCATCAATCTGAATGGAAAGACCGTATTTTTTCAAAAGTGAATAGAAATGTGACCGTGACAAACCCGATATTATCAGGATTCGAGAGATCTCTCCTGAGCTTTGGCGGATGAGTTCGCTAAGGTAGATCTTTTCAGCCGCATTCTTGAACGTTTTTAGCGAGGGCAGTGGACGGTCGAAGATATCTTGGAATATTTGATAGCCAATCGAGCGGAGGTCTTCATCGTTATCGGCATTATCATGGTCAGAGAGGACTTCGGAGCCGGTCATATGTCGAATCTGTTTTTGGGCGACCTGGATTCGTAATTGACGGGGAAGGTGCATCGCAAACAGGTTTTTTTCCGCGCCTGCCGCGACAACGGCACGCTCGATTATATTGAACAATTCGCGGACATTTCCCGGCCAGTCATAGTTTTCTAGGGTCTCAAGAAAGTTTTCATCGATAATTTTCTCGGGCATACCGTACTGACTGAAGAGCTGACTCGTTTTGAAGTCCACCAGAGCACGTATATCTTCGAGGCGCTGGCGAAGCGGCGGCAGGGGAAGGCGCATGGTAGTGATCCTGAACAGCAGATCGCTTCGAAATTGATTTTCGTCGACCATTTCGTCGAGATTGCGATTTGTGGCCGCAATCAATCGGAAGTCACTGCTTTGCTCAACGGTATCGCCGACGGCCCGAAAGGTTTTTTCCTGCAACACCCGAAGAAACGCTTTTTGAAGGGAAAGGGACATCTCGCCGATCTCATCTAAAAAAAGCGTCCCGCCGTCGGCAATTTTGATAAGCCCGACACGGTTGTCCTGAGCCCCGGTGAAGGCTCCCTTGCGATGCCCGAAAAGTGTTGATTCAACCAGGGACTCTGTAAGAGAAGCGCAGTCGACGAAGACAAACTTGCCTTCTGAACGGTTGCTGTTTTCATGGATGGTTCGGGCGAAAAGTTCTTTGCCCGTTCCGGTTTCTCCGGTGATCAGCAGGTTTGATTCGGAGCGCGCAGCTTGCGCCATGAGTTCGAAGCAGGCTTTCATTCTCGGTCCGGTTCCGACGATCTTGCTGATTTTCAGGCTTTCGGCCCCGGCCTTATTTCGTTTTTCCTGGTGGTATTTTAGGGCTCGATTGAGCGTCAGGGTTATTTCTCGGATGCTTGATGGCTTGAGGATATAGTCCCATGCCCCGCCTTGAATGGCCAATTCGGCACCGTCCGGATCTCCTTTGCCGGTGAGAATAATGATTTCCGGTGGTTCCGGCATTTCCATGAATTCGGGTAAAAGGTCAAGACCGTTGCCGTCGGGTAGGCGCACATCCAAAAAAATGATGTCAAAGGGGGTTTCGCGACAGATTTTACGGCTTGAATTCAGGGAATGGGCCCACCGGCATTCATGAGAAAGCCTGGTTGACAGACTGCTCAAGGTCTCGCAAATTTCCTGATCGTCGTCGATTATGAGAATATTCGCCATTGTTCCGTTCTACTCCAAAATTGTGTTGATGGTAAACGTCAGATCGATGGTGTCGTAGGGCTTGATGAATACCCGTCGGATGGAAGGAATGGCGTGGGCCGCCGGTATAGCATCTTCCCTGCCGGAGATGAGAATGGAGGGTATCTCCGGGTTGAGAGCGTGAACGCGTTGGATAAGCTCGATACCGTTAATGGAGGGCATGTCATAATCCGTGATCAGTAAATCGAAGCGATTTGGATGTGCTTTGACCAGATCAAGCGCCTTCCGGGGCAAGCCCACAGCTGTCACTGAATAGCCGGCGTTTTCCAGAATTCGCGGGGTGGTGTGCAGCTGATCCTCGTCGTCTTCGACAAACAAAATGGTGCCTTCTTTATGGCCGATTGAGACGTCCTGCCGTTCAGGAAGCTCGCCCGATGAGGGAATCTTCGGGAAAAAGAGTTTGAAAGCAGTTCCCTTGTTTTCCTGGCTGTCCACTCGCACCCCTCCCAGGTGTGACTTGACGATGCCGTGGACCACCGTGAGTCCCAAGCCCGTTCCCTCGGTTTTGTCCTTGGTGGAAAAGAAGGGGTCGAATATCTTGTCGATAACAGTGGGATGAATCCCCGGTCCGTCGTCGGCTACGGTGAGTTGGACATAATCTCCCGCTTCGAGATTGAGGATTTTTGCTTCCTCTTCCTCCAGGGACATTTCTTCAAGCCGGATCTGCAGTACGCCTCCGCGGGCCTTAAGAGCCTGAAAGGCGTTGGTGCACAGATTCATTACCGCCTGATAAATCTGGGTGGGGTCGGCGAGAATGCTTCCGATGTCGGGAGAGATATGGGAGTGCATCTCGATATTTCCGGGCAGCGAGATTTCCATCAGACCCACGACTTCGGTTACAACCGATGTCAGGTTGATCGGCCTGAACCCCTCCTGGGAAGGCTTGCTGAAGGAGAGAATCTGTTTGACCACGCGTCCGCCGCGGCGCGCAGCCTTAAGCACGCGCTCCAGATCCTTGTTGGTCTGGGATTCGGGATCGACATCGCCGATGGCAAGCTCTGTGGAGTTGATGATCGAGGTAAGGATATTGTTGAAATCATGGGCGATACCCCCTGCCAGTGTTCCAATAGCCTCCATTTTCTGGGACTGCAGGAGCTGTTTTTCCAAATCGAGTTCCCTTGTGATATTTTCGGCCGAACTGAGAATGCCTACGATTTTGCCTGATTGGTCTCTGAGCGGCACTTTATTGACTTCGATCCAGGCATCGTTGCCCTTGTGATCGGTCAGTCTTTTCCTGACCTTGCGAAAGGCCTCGCGTTTGTTAACTACATCAACATCGGCGTTCTGGGACCATTGAACATAGTCCTGGTCGTGGATGACGTCCTTTGTCGTTTTGGAGATGACTTCGCTGGGGTCGTTGAGCCCGAAAAAATTAGCGAAAGTTCTGTTTGCGCCTATATATTTGTAGTCGAGGTTTTTCCATG
>JBJKQT010000188.1:0-53350 GCA_046705065.1 Desulfocapsaceae bacterium | reverse complement strand
ACAGGTCTTCGGCGCTTTTTCCTGAAGGGCTATCGTCTTTCTCTGATCTTTGTATGGATGTGATGTCTGACGGCTTTCTCATGGATGCACGAAAAAATACCTTTTAATCCGGCGATGCTTACGTCTTCTTCCATCTTGCCATTATCACGCTTTTTTACGGCTCATATCTAATGTATCGTACACCAAGGCAGGATCGGTTATCAAGGTGTGAGGACCCTGTTCGTCAGGAACACTCAGCATGCCGATGACTCGCCGGGTCTAATTCCCGATTGCTGCCCCTTTGCCTTCATAGGGTGGAAAGTCGGCGAGGAAAAAAGAAAGTTCGTTTGGCGTATGGTGGATATGTTCATAGAGAAAAGCTTCCAACTCCTGACAGCGGCGGAAGTTTTTCCTTATGAAGGCATGGCGCCCCGGATCGTTGTTGCCATACCGTTCGAGGATATAATCGAGGCGCTCGTCCAAGGAAACCACTTGGTCGTGCAGGACGCGCTTATCTGCATAATGCACGATCTCTTTCGCCAGGAAAATACCTTTTTGGTATCGAGTTGTCGCAAAATCTGCCAGGATGACGTGTTCCAATATGATCTCGGCAATTTCCGGATAGCCCAGGCCGATACAAATTTCGTTGCCCACCTTTGAATGGTCGCATTGTTCTTTGATACAACGGGTTTTGGCGATATCGTGCAGCAGGGCCCCCGATAAGACCAGGTTTCTCGAGGGAGGAACTCCGCCCGTGTCTTGTATTCCCGTGAGCAGTGTGTCGGCCACCCGGGCGACCATGATTGAGTGTTCCCTGATGTTATCGAGCATGGAAAACTCGTCCATCAATGCGAGGCAACGATCTATGGACGGAATTTTCTCATTCATTTTTATTTTCCGCTAAGCTCGTGTACGGCGTCCACGGCGCATTTCACCTGGTCCGGCGGTGTGAACTGGTGGATGCCGTGACCCAGATTGAAAATATAACCGTGGGCTTCTTCGGCGGCATTCAAAAGACGTCCGATTCGTTTCTTGAGTTTTTCTTGCGGAAGCATCAGGGCAAACGGATCGAGATTGCCCTGGATCGCCTTTGAGCCCACCGACCGGATCGCTTCGCGGATATTGATGCGCCAGTCGATTCCGATAACATCGGCTCCGGATCGGGCGCTGTGCGTTATGAGCGAAGCACCGTTATTGGCAAAATAGATAATGGGAAGCTTTGTCTCTTGAAGTCCTGCGATGATTTTCTGCACATAGGGAAGGGCGAACTCCTCGAAATCGCAAGGTGCGAGTATACCCACCCAGGAATCGAAGATCTGTAATGCCTGGGCTCCGGCTTCGGCCTGAGCCTGCAGGTACAACAGGGTGCAGGCTGTAATTTTTTCCATCAGACCGTGAAAGAGATCGGGCTGCTGGAACATCATTTTTTTCGTTTCCCAGAAGGATTTTGATGTCCCTCCCTCGATGAGGTAGGTCGCACAGGTGAACGGTGCTCCTGAAAATCCGATTAACGGAACCTGCAATACTCCACGTAGAAGACGGATGGTCTCCATGACGAAGCCCATTGTTTCACCAGGTTCGGGAACGATCAGCCCGTCAAGGCCCGCCTGGTCTCTGATTGTTTTTTCAAAGACCGGGCCGCGGCCCTCGTGAAATTCAAGCCTGGCGCCCATCGCTTCCATGGGAATCAAAATGTCCGAGAACAGGATGGCCGCATCCATATTGAATCGGTCAACGGGCTGCAGGGTTACCTCGACACAGAGCTCCGGCGTTTTGCACAGATCGAGAAACGAAATAGCCCCTCGCACCTTCTGATATTCCGGCATATATCGTCCGGCCTGGCGCATCATCCACACCGGGACGTAATCGGTCTTTTCACCGCGGCACGCTTGCAGAAATGTAGTGTTCATCGGTTTGTTGTCCAGGAAATGGGGGGAAAACGGAATTGTCGACTGGGTGGTTATCTCTCTTATCGTTTCATCGGTTGGTGGTTGCAGAACGGCTCCGGAGCGAGGTAGTCCCCCGTTACCGCGTAAGCTCTGGCGCGGCATCCTCCGCAAACCTGGAGGTATTCGCATCTTCCACACGTACCTTTATACCCTTTGAAATCCCGAAGTTCCAGGAATAATTTCGAATTCTCCCAGATATCCTTGAAAGACGAGGAAAATACATTGCCTGCCGGCTTGGGAAAGTAACTGCAGGGGAGGACATCGCCATCGACGTTAATAAGACAGATCAGCTGACCGGCCAGACACCCCTTGGATCCCCCTGTGGAAAAATTCAGGCTCCGCCGTTTGAAGGAGATTCCATCTTCTTTTGCTTTCTGGCGGACAATCCGATAATAATGAGGGGCGCAGGTCGGTCGCATCAGCAACTCTGTTTCGTTCCTTTCCGTTTTGTAATGCCATTCCAGGATTTCATCATAGAGTTTTTCCGGGATCAGCTCGTCCATGATTTCTTCGCCTCTTCCGGTTGGCACAATCATGAACATATACCAGGCGGTGGCGCCCAATGTTTTGACCAGTTCGAAAATTTCGGGGATTTGCTTCTGGTTGCGGGAGGTAAACGACGAGTTGATCAGAAACGGAATTTCATGTTTTTTAAAGAGCCGGATCGCATTCATCGTGCCGTCAAAAGCTCCTGTCTGATTTCTGAAATCGTCGTGGGTTGACGCATTAGCGCCGTCCAGGCTCATCGACACCATTTTAATGCCCGCATCTTTGATTTCGGTACAGATATCATCGGTGACGAGTGTGCCGTTAGTGGCAAGACACATCCTCAATCCCCTGTCCGTTCCGTAACGAGCGATTTCAAAGACGTCGCTGCGTAAAAGCGGTTCTCCTCCGGACAACACCATCACCGGACTTGCGTATGAGGCAATATCGTCAAGGATTCCCGTTGCCTGGGAAAAAGAAAAATCAGGGTGCTCCTGTACCGTCAGTTCGGAAGAGGATCGGCAGTGGATGCATTTCAGATTACAGCGCCGAGTTATTTCCCAGGCTATCCATTTCGGTTCAAATTTCATTGTCATCTCCGGCAATCCTGAAAAAAATCATACTCCATGGTCCAGGAAACCATAAGACAAGATCTTTGGCAAATCAATTATCCAGGGCAGGTACTCAGAAGTGATCTGAACGGCTAATGGAGAAAAACGTTTTTACGTTACGACGTGTTTCTTTAGGAAATACTCTTCTCGGAGGAGACTGCTTATTTTGAGATGACGAAGAAGGGAGTGGCTGCCCGGAGGACGACTTTCCGGGCAGGTCTGCCGGATCAGGCGATTTTTTGCGGCATGCAGATATCAGCTTCTTCGGTTGCGATTCTGCCGCATGTTTGACATGAATACTTCATAGCGGCAAGTTTGCCTTTGCAGACATGATTGATGCTGACATCTTCAGCGCCGCAATATGAGCAGGATATTTTTTCAGTGGACGGATTGCAAAGGTGGCCGGGTTCGTCGGCAACGGCACCGCAGTTTTTACATGTATAAGCCATTTGGAATCTCCTTCATTGTTTTCGTACTCACAAAATCCCGCCGATGTGCTGAGACGGTAATTTTGCTGGTTTATGCCCGGTCTTGCGAACACCGCGAACATCTTCGTCCTTCCCGTCTAGAATGCGGGTTGCTTTCCCACCGGGTTGATATTACTTAAGTACCTGCGGATGACTTACGTCCGTTATTGGATGGAAGTCATATTAAAAAGGTACTCATCCCGTTCAGAGGGTTAGATAAAGACTAAGAAGCAGGCGGGTGGTTGTCAATGAGAATCATTCCCATCAACTCGATTGTGCTGATTCTCTCCTGGGCAAAAATTACGATTTTGTGTGAATCAGTCAAAAATCGTCACTATTTTATTGCCTTTGCCAATGGTATTGAGTAGAATTGTTAATTGTTGGGTAATGTTAGATTGAGTATGATATTTTCTCGCTGGTTTTCTGCTGCGTATCCTACGTTTTTTATGTCTCTTACCTTTGTGATCAAGCACCTCTTTAGAAAGAGCCGCGCGGAACGTAAGAGTGTCATACCATCGGTTCATCTCTATAAGACCTATAACTGTGGTGCTTGGCAATGACCTGGGAGACGGCTTCGGAAGCATTCAAACTACAAATAACGGGAACATGGCGTGTCCCGTCATTCTTTCTCGGGCAGGCGTGGAGTTTCGGCGTGGCCCGATGCAGTAAACCACCATGGAGGTCCAAGCGCGGAGTGTTGTTTTAAGGAGTTCCAGGTGGCGATTCCGGTCCGGGGAGCTGCCGGACTGTTTACCGGATTGCAGAGAAAAATCCGGCTATTTTAAAAACGGCTCGTTTCGAGCCATGTATTAAAGGAGTAGTAGAAATGGCAGAAGGAACAGTAAAATGGTTTAATGATTCAAAAGGTTTTGGATTTATTGAGCAGGAAGGGGGTAAAGATGTGTTCGTCCATTATTCAGCCATTCAAGGTGATGGGTTCAAGTCTCTGAAAGAAGGAGAAAAAGTTCGCTTCGAAGTTGTGGATGGAGCGAAAGGACCAGCTGCAGAAAAGGTTGTAAAACTGTAAAAATTGTAAATTCTGACGGAACGTCGAACTTTATCAGCCAAAAGAGAGGCGATTCCAGTCTTTTTCCCCCTGTCGGTCTTTACGGATTGACAGGGGGATCATATTTTTAAGATACGGTATGCGGAGCGACTATGCTTATAGCCGCTTTTTTTTATGTTCCATGGATTGCACTGACCGGAAGGTGTGGAAGGAGAATCTGCACATGAAAAAATGGGGGTTAGAGGATGCCGCCGGACTGTACGGCATCAATAAATGGGGTGCGGATTACTTCACCATCAGCAAAGACGGTGATGTTGTCGTGACACCTTTCGGACGGGATAACGGGCCCGGGATCAGCCTCTATACCATTGCCAGGGAGGTGGAGGACCGCGGCATGTCCATGCCCGTCCTGCTGCGTGTGGAAAACATCCTCGGTTCCCAGATCAAGCTTCTGCACGAAACCTTTCGCAAGGTTATCCGGGAGACATCGTATACAGGTGAGTTCAAAGGAGTCTATCCGATTAAGGTCAACCAGCAGGAACAGGTCATTGAGGCCATATCGGAATTCGGCAAGGAGTTCAACCACGGGCTTGAAGCCGGCAGCAAATCGGAATTGATAGCAGCCATTTCGATGTTGAACAACAGAAACGCCTGTCTGATCTGCAATGGCTATAAGGATGAAGAATTCATCGATTTGGGGTTATACGCCATCAAGATGGGGTTTCAATGTTTCTTTGTTGTCGAAGTGCCCGGTGAAATTGATCTGATCATCGAGCGGGCCAAATACATGGGCGTGAAACCCAATCTCGGGCTGCGTATCAAGCTTTCCACCCAGGCGGAAGGGCATTGGACGGAGTCGGGCGGCGATGCCAGCGTCTTCGGTTTGAGTATGAGCCATGTGGTGGATGTCCTCGATCGGCTGAAGCAGGAGGAGATGCTCGACTGCCTGCAGCTGCTTCATTATCATATCGGCTCACAGATTCCCAATATCCGCGACATTCGTGCCGGGGCGATGGAGGCTTGCCGGATTTACGAAGAACTGGTGAAGGAAGGGGCCAATATGTCCTACATTGATTTTGGCGGCGGTCTGGCTGTGGATTACGACGGCTCGCAGACTAACTTTTCCTCGAGCCGGAATTATTCAATGGAGGAGTACTGCTACGATATCGTCGAGTCGATCATAACCGTGCTCGGCAAAAACAAAATCCCGCACCCGACCATCATCACCGAATCGGGACGGGCCATCGTCGCCTACTATTCGGTTCTGTTGTTCAACGTTCTGGATGTTTCCTCCCATGTTCCTCCGCCCATCCCCAAGGATATTCCAGCGTCTTCAAACGGTTTGGTGGAGAATCTCCTCGCCACATACGAGATGGTGTCACCCAAGGACATTCAGGAGTGCTGCAATGATGCACTTTTTTATCGCAACCAGGCCCGGCAGCTTTTCAAGCACGGTCAGATCAATATCCGCGATCGGGCGTTGGCCGAAAATCTTGTCCGGCATATCTTGATCAAGATTTCCGAGGTCGGGGCCAAACTCGATCATATACCGAAAGATGTCACAGAGATAAACAAACTTCTCTACGATATTTATTATGGGAATTTCAGCCTGTTTCAGTCTTTGCCCGATGTCTGGGCCATTGACCAGATCTTCCCTATCATGCCTATCCACCGGTTGTTGGAAAGACCCACCCATCCGGCCATCATATCAGATATCACTTGCGATTGTGACGGGAAAATAGACGTTTTTGCCGATTATTCCCATGAAAAGAAGGCCCTGATGCTTCACGATCTAAGAGAAGACGAAGAGTATTATATGGGAGTTTTTTTGGTGGGAGCCTACCAGGAAACCTTGGGTGACCTGCACAACCTGTTCGGCGATACCAATGTCGTATCGATCCACGCACAGGAGGACGGGTCGTATCAATTTATTCGAGAACTGGAAGGCGATTCGGTTTCAGATGTTTTAAGTTATGTGGAGTATGATGTTCGCTCGATAAAAAATAAAATCAAATTGATGGCCGAAGAAGCCATTCAGAAGGGTTTTATCACGGCCAAAGAGAGAAAATCCATTCTTAGCAGCTTCGATGAAGGTCTGCGCGGCTACACGTATTTTGAAAAGGAATAGGGGCGGCGCAGGAGAGTTCGTGTGACCAAAGAGGGGAGAAAGTTATGTCGCGAGTGTTGATTATCGGGGCTGGCGGTGTCGGTAATGTCGTGGTGAAAAAATGTGCACAGCATCCCGATGTTTTCCGGGAAATTTGTCTGGCCAGCAGGACAAAAGAGAAATGCGATGCCATAGCTGCAGATATCAAAAAGTTGTACGGGGTTGCGATCACCACCGCCCAGGTGGATGCGGATCAAGTGCCGGAACTTACGGCGCTGCTGGAGCGTCTCCAGCCGGAACTGGTGGTCAACGTGGCTCTGCCGTATCAGGATCTGGCCATTATGGAAGCCTGCCTGGCCTGTGGAGTGAATTATCTCGATACCGCCAACTACGAACCCAAAGATCAGGCCCATTTCGAGTACAGCTGGCAGTGGGCCTATCAGGACCGCTTCAAGGAAAAAGGCTTGATGGCAGTGCTCGGCTGCGGCTTCGACCCGGGAGTCACCAATGTCTTCTGCGCCTGGGCGCAAAAACATCTCTATGATTCAATCAAGACCATAGATATCCTTGACTGCAATGCCGGAGAGCATGGTCATCCTTTTGCCACCAATTTCAACCCGGAGATCAATATAAGGGAAGTGACCCAGACAGTCAGGCACTGGCAGGGAGGAAAATGGATCGAGACTCCTGCGATCTTAGACGATGACTGCGTTCATTTTGCCTTCGATTACCCCGTGGCCGGGGTTAAAGAGAGCTATCTGCTTTTCCATGAGGAGATGGAATCCCTGGTCAAGCATATAAAAGGCCTTGAACGCATCCGGTTCTGGATGACTTTTTCGCAAACCTATCTCACCCATCTCAAGGTTCTTGAAAATGTCGGCATGACCCGTATCGATGAAGTGGAGTTCGAAGGATGCAGGATCGTGCCGCTGCAGTTTCTCAAAGCACTGCTTCCCGATCCGGGTTCGCTTGGCGTGAACTATACCGGCAAAGCGGTGATCGGTTGTGCCTTTGACGGACAAAAGGACGGCAAAAGGAGCAGAAAATATATCTATAACGTTTGCGATCACGCTGAAGCCTATAAAGAGGTTCAGGCTCAGGCCGTATCGTATACCACCGGTGTTCCCGCCATGATCGGCGCGATGATGATGATCAAGGGAATCTGGAAAGGAGAGGGCGTTTTTAACGTGGAGCAGCTTGATCCCGATGCTTTTATGGAAGCGCTGAATCTCTACGGTCTTCCCTGGCAGGTTGTTGACTTCCAAGGCGTTTTGCCGGATTGACCAGCAAATGGCGGCAAGAGACGAAAGATCCCTTCTCGATTTCCCGGTTCGGATCACCGATCAGGTCGAAACACCTTGCTATTTGATTAGCGAAGAGGTGATTCAACGCAATTGCGCGATTCTCGACACGGTGCAGAATCGAACCGGTGCCAAAATCCTGCTGGCGCTGAAAGCCTTTGCTCTGCCGGCGCTTTTTCCGATAATAGGCAGAACCCTGCACGGTGTCTGCGCCAGCGGAGCAATCGAGGCGCAGTTGGGCCGGGAAGAGTTTTGCCGCGAAGTGCACACTTATTCTCCTGCCTATTCGCTGGATCAGATGGAGCGGGTGATCAAATATTCGGATCATATCCTTTTCAATTCTTTGGGCCAGTGGCGGCGTTATCGAGAGCGGATTCTTGCCGCCGATCATCCGATTCAAGTGGGCCTGCGTGTGAACCCTGGCCATTCGGAGGTCGCAGTCGATCTGTACAACCCGTGTCTGCCGGGAACACGATTCGGTCTTCGAGCTGAAGATCTTATCGGAGCTGATCTCAGCGGCATTGAAGGATTGCATTTTCATGCCCTTTGCGAGCAGGGGGCCGATGTGCTTGAAAGGGTTGTGGCAAGTTTTGAAAAATTGTTTGCCGATTTCATCCCCCGCATGCGCTGGGTCAATTTCGGCGGCGGCCATCATATCACCAGGCAGGGATACGACCTGGATCGTCTCTGCTCACTGATCAACAATTTCCGATCGAAATACGACAATATCGAGTTGTACCTGGAACCGGGTGAGGCGGTGGTGTTGAACGCCGGTGTCTTTGTCGCAAGCGTTTTGGATATCATCGAGCATGACACGAAAATCGCCGTTCTCGATTGCTCGGCCGAAACGCAAATGCCCGATGTGCTGGCCATGCCTTACCGGCCGGGAATTATCGGGGCCCAGAGGCCCGGGAGTCTGCCCCACACGTACAGATTGGGCGGGATCTCCTGCCTGGCAGGAGATATCCTGGGCGATTATTCCTTTGCCGCCCCGCTCAAGGTGGGTGACCGCCTGGTTTTTCTCGATATGGCTTTGTATTCCTTTGTTAAAAATACCACCTTCAACGGGGTTGAGCTGCCTTCGATCATCACCTTCAATCGAGCTGCCGGCACCATATCGGTGGTGCGCCGTTTTGGCTATGAAGACTATAAAAGCCGGGTGTCGTGACACGTCATCCGGAGGAGGAGAAATGCGGACTCTGAAAATTATCGGAACGCTCTTGGCAATTTGGTTTGTGACTTTGTGTTTCATTCCTCGCGAGATTAGAGCGGAGGATGATCAGCCGGATGTCGAGTTGACGCCGCCGCGGCTCAGTTTTATTGATGGTCAGGTGTCATTCTGGCGGGAAGGCGCTTCCGACTGGTCGCAGGCAAGGGTAAACATCCCGCTTGCCGCAGGCGATCAGCTGTACACGGGGCAATCCGGCAATTTTGAGGTTCAGATTGCAACCGGCTCATATCTTCGTGCCGCCGGCAATTCACAGGTGGGGGTGACGAATCTTAATCCCGAGTCCATCCGGTTCAGGGTGAGTGAAGGCCATGTTTCGCTGGATATCAGAGCGTATGACTCAGAAAACGATGTGGAGGTCGATACACCCAACGCCGCCATTATCGTTGAACGGTCGGGGTACTATCGCATAGATGTGAGCGGCGAGAGCACCTCGGTTTCCGTCCATCGTTCGGGAAAGGTTACCGTTATGCCTGCACAGGCCGATGAGTTTGCCGTCGACGCCGGCCAGACGGTGCGTTTGGACGGCGTCGAAATGCCGCGTGTCGCCTTCTTTCAGGCCAATGCGACGGATACATGGGACAACTGGTGTCTCTCACGTACGGATACACTTCTGAACGCGGCGAGTGTCCGCTATGTCTCCCCTGATATTTACGGTATCAAGGATTTGGATCAGGCAGGAGAATGGGAGAATGTCCCTGAATACGGTCCGGTCTGGATACCCACGGATATTCCTTCCGGTTGGGCACCGTATAGCAGCGGTTCTTGGATGCGTGATCCAATCTATGGCTGGACTTGGGTGGACGCTGAATCATGGGGATGGGCTCCGTATCATTACGGACGCTGGGTTTTCGTCCATGGCCGCTGGGCCTGGGCTCCGGGGCCGCCCATCGAGCGACCAGCCTACGCACCGGCCCTGGTTGTCTTTTTCGGAGACACGGACGCAACCGATGTACGCCGGGAAGGGCCCATCATCGGTTGGACGGCGCTCGGTTGGGGAGAACCGGTGATTCCCTGGTGGGGACCGGCACGGTTTCACCGCCCCTGGTGGGGAGGCTGGGGAGGCCCGCGTCATGTGGAAGCCGAGCGAAGCCATAAGTACAGGAACATGGGAGTCGCAAATGCTGTTGTGGTGGTAAAGGAATCGAACTTTGTCCACGGTGAAGTAAAACGGATTCGGGTTCCTCGTGCAGATATGGGATTCGGTATCGGACCGCGGCACACGCCGCCCGCTCCGTCGGGAGTCCAAGGAGGCTTTTTACCCACAACGCATCGCGGAATCAGGCCTCCGGATACCGTTGTGAAACGCACCGTTGTTACAACACATTCCCCGCATCGCCGTCCGGAGTCGGAATCCTCAAAAAAACCACAGTTCTTGAGCCCCGCAAAGACAACTGCCCCGGAGCCTCGTGTCATACATCGCCGGGACGACATACCGCAGCATGAGGATGGATTTCATCGGGAGACAGTCCGATCTCCTGCGCATGGAACGAAAAATTATTCACCCGGCAATACAGGCTATGGAAAGCAGCCTGTTCATTCCAACGAAACGACCCAACAGTATCACCCGCGTCCCTTGCCCAGAAACGACACCGTGCGACGCGAGCAGCCACGGGTTGTGCCGGAGCAGAAACCCAATCGAGTTCAAAGGCCTGAGACAGAGATCAAAAGGCATCAGGAGGCAGGGCCCGGCCATCATGTCCAGATACGTAATTCAGGAAGTGAGAAACAGCCTTCTGTTGAAAACAGAAAGGTTTTTCTTCGTGGAGGAAAACCCGATAAGGGTGAGGACAAAGGAAATTGATGCTCTCCCGGATTTAGATAGGCAAGCCGACGCTCTGTATAACTGAGAATTCGGAGTACTGTGTGTTCCTGCGGGCAAGGGCGCCCCAAAAAGGGACCCTGCGGCATGCCCGCGGGGCCCCGTTGATACCGTGATTTACCAGTTTTCGCCAAGAAGTTCGAAATATCCCTGGGGTCTGACACAGGCGGGGCACTTTTCGGGAGCCTCTTTTCCCGTATGCAGGTACCCGCAATTGATGCATTTCCAGATCCGCTCCTCATCCCGGGCAAAGGTCCTTCCGGAGACAATGTTTTCGGCAAGTGCCCGGAAAAGTTTTTCATGATTTTTTTCGGCTACGCTTATGGCATCCAAGGTATCTGCGGCCCGATCGAACCCCTCTTCTCTGGCTATGACCGCAAAACCTTTATACATGACATCATGCACGTAGAGTTCCAGTTCCGCCGAGGATAGCAGATTGGCCTGAGTATCTTCTATCACTCCTGCCGGAAAACTCCATTGAATCTCCAATTCGCCGCCGTTAAAAAATTTAAAAAACCTGAGTGCATGTTCATGTTCCTGGGCGGCTGTCTCGTCAAAAAGTTTTCCTATTTGGATAAAACCATCATCTCTGGCCCGGTCGGCAAAAAAATTATATCGACTGCGGGCCTGGGCTTCGGCGGCGAATGACGTCAGTAGATTTTTCGCTGTCCTGCTTTCCCGAAAGGCAACCATGGGATCCTCTTGTTATTCTTCGATTATTATGGCGTCTGCGCCACATTCGTCTGCAGCTCGTTGGACGATTTCTTCAAGATGTTTGGGGATGACATCAAACTTAACGATGGAAAGGAGCTGGTCTTCATCATATTCGAAAACCTCGGGACAAAGTTTGTTGCAGTTTCTGTCGCCCATGCACTGTTTGGTGATTGTTGCTTTCATTAAGATCTCCTTGTTCGTGGTTTTTAAACAGACAGTTTGGTCATGTACTCTTTTTTTCTTTTTTTGGTTCAGTTAACGGAATGCGCATAATGAAGGTCGTTCCCTGCCCCATTTTGCTGTCGAGGCAGATGTGGCCGTTATGCTTCTCCGTAATCACGTTATGAACGATGGCTAGTCCCTGTCCCGTTCCTTTGCCGACCTTCTTGGTGGTAAAGAAAGGATCGAAGATTCTATTGCGGATGTCTTCCGGAATTCCCGTTCCCGTATCGCTTAAATGGATTTCGGCAAAACCCCCGTTCGCCTTCGTTCTGATGGTGATTGTCCCTTTGCTGCCTTCCGGATTTTCTCCTAATTTTTCTCCAATTGCATGCGCGGCATTGATGAGCAGATTGAGGATAACCTGAGCGATTTCCTCAGCGATGCAGAACACCAAAGGCATATTTTTATCATAGTCAGTGACAACTTCCGCCACGTATTTCCATTCATTCCTTGCAACTGTTACCGTGGTATCGATGATATGGCCGAGATCCACCTGATCTTTTTCTTTGCTTCCGGGGTGGGAGAATTCTTTCATTGCCCTGACGATGGAACTGACACGGCCGAGTCCATCCCGGCTCTGTTTTATTGATGTCGGGATCTCCGTTTCCAGATATTCCCAATCGAGGTCGTCGAAAATCTCCCGCATTTTTTTGATGGACTCGATGGAAAGCATATTGCCCTCGGCTTTCAGCAGGCAATTTTTAAAGGAATTTACAACTTCGGACATATCTGTAAAGACCTGGTCAAGGAAATCCATATTCGTTGCCACGTACTGAACCGGTGTATTGATTTCATGGGCAATGCCCGAAGCCAGCTGGCCGACTGATTCCAGCTTCTGCGCCTGGAGAAGCTGGAGGTGCATCCTTTCTTTCTCCATTTCGGCTTCCTTGCGCGTGTTGATGTCCCGGGCGATATGGATCGCTCCTATCCGTTTCCCGGTGTCTGAATCAAAATAGGGAATGACGGACAACTCGAAGTAGAGCTTGCTCTTTTCGTCGAAGAGCTCGATGTGTTCATGTTTCTGACCGGAGAGTCTTTTGACCGCTGGAGGATTGTCGAGTTGCGGCCATTTGCCGCTAAACATGAGCGAAATCTCTTTGCCCACTGTTTCCGAAGGGGAAACGCCCAATGCGGTGGACATGGCCTTGTTGGCTCTGATTATCTTGTTGTCCGTGTCCACAAGGGCAATCAGGTCGGGGATGGCGTTAAAGGTCTGTTCCCACTCCCGTCGGGCCTGATCGAGGCCGCTTTCCGCGGCCTTGCGCGTGTTGAGTTCATCCTGGAGTTCCGTTGTCTTTTCCAGAACCTTTGCTTCGAGCATCTCCTGATACTCAAGGGACAATCGTTTGAGTTTCGCCAGTTCAAAGGCCTTTTCAATGGTATAAATGAAGATATCGGACGCCTCAATGGGTTTTGCTATAAAATCCCAGGCACCGAGGCGCATAGCCGAAATAACGTCATCCATGGTGCCCGCTCCCGACATTACGATGAACGGCATATCCGGTGAGAGATGCATCACCCTCTTGAGCAATTCGAGGCCGTTTAACTCGGGCATATAGATATCGCTTACAATAAGGGAGGGTTTTTTCGCTAGAAAAAGGTCCCATGCCTTGATTCCGTTTTCTGCCTTGAGTACGGAATATCCCTTTTTTTCGATACTCTTTGTCAGAAATCTCAATACGGCGGTATCGTCCTCCACCAGGAGGATTTTCTCTTTGCTGTGCTTGTCGGACGGGGCAGGCATCATATTGCTGATTTATCAAATTGAAAGTGTTGTGTTCTCGGCTGTTTTCTCTCTGGACAATGGTAGCTGAATTTTCTGCAAATAACAAATTGCGGTCCGCATTTTTTCAACGTTTTTTTCAAACGGCTTGTCGCAGATTTTGCGGCGGCCACAGGAGTTCTCCTTGTCTTTTTGTGTAAAAATGACCAGTTGAGCCCAGGCTATAGACGCCATCCCCAATAATGCAAAAAATGACTGAAGTTCCACATGTCCGAGTCGTTGCGCCGCCAGGGTTTAAGGCTCGTGTAAAACGGGTTGCCGGTTTCGGCGGGATCGGCGTAGGCCTTATCGCTTCCAACAAACGGGTCCAAACTGATGAGGCTTAAAAAAAGAGTCTCCCACGGCTTGATCGATCCCTTGACATGGCCTTTCAACACCCCGTCGGTATAGAAAAAACTGGTTGTTCCATCCGGTGTCGGCAACCGGTTTAACAAGCTCATCGGCTCTATAGGCATGGGGATGATCCGATAGGGTGAAGCAAGGAGTGCTTTGTCGCTGTGCACCTCAAGGTTCATGACACGATGGACCTCCGGCCGCAAATAGACAAGGATACGAGGGGCGGCAATCCCTTTGAATTCCAACAGTGACGGAAGGTGCTCGCCGTAGACCTTGATCATCTTGCCGTGCCAATCTTTCGGGAAGTCGTTTTTCGGCAGGTAGCTGGTGGGTACAATGGCCAAATAGCAGCCGCAGGTATGCACCGTGGTAACCAGCACCGGATGGTTGCCGGCATCAAGGGTGATGACCACGATGAGCCCCACATTTTTCCCGGCGGTGAGATTAAAGGGAATAAGGCTGAACGGCACTTCAGAGAAGTGAATCCGATAAATCAGATTTGTATAGGCAGCTTTCTTAGTGGTAAATGTCCGTTTCATAAAATAAACCGCCGGATTTTCGGGATCGATGTAGACCTTCTCCTCGCCGTCGGCAGCAATACGGACCGTAGGGCGTCCTATGCGGTTATACGTTTCGTTATGATCATACACCACAAACGCCGGTGCCCAAGCCGTATTTTGGATCGAACCTTGCGCTTTGTAAATCCAAAGCGGGGGGGCCGGCGATGGGGGGACTGAAACGGCACAGCCAGAGAAAAGCATTACGATGGGGGCAATGAGTATCCAGATTGCAATGATCCATGGGGTGCTTGATGATTTTCTCATTCCAACTTCCATGTGGTGTTTCTTTGAAAAGCGTTTTTTAGATGGGCAAAACAATGAGCCGAAGAGTTGGTTGTCGTCTTGCAAGTATCTATGATTACATGTGATTTCATCATCCGACAATGGGCAATTCTGCCGGAAGTAAAGCATAAGGTAGAATATATGCCTCCATGGTCACAATTTCACGTATAAAAATTGACACTTTCGCAGCATGCATGATAGCATTAATGAACTTTTATAAATTTCACGTCTTCATTGCTCGGAATTTCAACTAATTACGCTCATAAGTCTTGATAAATCATACGAGGCGTCGGTGGTTGCAATCGGTAACTCCATTAAGAGCGGTTGAGTGCGATACTCGCGGTAGAATTATGGAAAAAGAAAAGAACAAAACACCATTGTCTGAACATTCTCCCACCACAAAATCTTTAGGAGAGGTACATTCAACGGTGGAAACCCAGCATCCCAAATTATGGAAGCGGATATTCGCCTTTGCCGGACCGGCCTATCTGGTCAGCGTGGGGTATATGGATCCAGGCAACTGGGCTACCGACCTGGAAGGAGGTTCCCGTTTCGGTTATGCATTGATCTGGGTAATCCTGATGTCGAATTTGATGGCGATTCTTCTGCAGACCTTGTCGGCGCGGCTCGGAATCGTTACGGGAAAGGATCTGGCACAGGCCTGTCGATCGGAATATTCCAAGGCGGTTTCGTTCGTTCTCTGGATCATGTGCGAGATTGCCATAGCGGCCACAGATTTGGCTGAGGTGCTCGGTACGATACTGGGGCTCAATCTGCTGTTCGGGTTGCCTTTGCTCTGGGGGGCGCTGGTCACGTTGTCGGACACGTTCCTGCTGCTTGCGATCCAGAAACTCGGCATCCGCAAGATGGAGGCCTTCATTTTGTCGCTAATAAGCGTCATTGCGGGGGGATTCGTGGTCAACCTGTTTCTGGCTAAGCCGGATTGGGGGCCGGCTGCGACAGGACTTATACCGACGTTGCCTGAAGGGTCCCTTTATATCATCCTCGGCATCATCGGCGCCACAGTAATGCCTCATAATCTGTATCTGCACTCATCATTGGTGCAGACGCGAAGAGTGTCACGTACCGTGGATTCAAAAGCTTGGGCCTGCAAGTTCAACCTCCTCGATTCCACCATCGCATTGAATGCCGCTTTTTTCGTCAATACCGCCATTCTGGTCCTGGCTGCGGCTGTTTTTTATCGAAACGGCATCGTCGTCACGGAGATCCAACAGGCCTACAAGCTCCTCGAACACCTTCTCGGCACCCGCGCCGCCTCCATTGCCTTCGGCCTGGCCTTGCTCGCCTCGGGCCAAAGTTCCACCTTGACCGGTACCCTGGCTGGACAAATCGTGATGGAAGGGTTTGTGAAAATTCGATTAAGACCCTATCTGCGTCGGCTTATTACACGGTCCATCGCCTTGTTGCCGGCCGTAGTCGTCATTTCCATTTCCGGCGAACAGGGTTCATACAAACTCTTGATACTCAGTCAGGTAATTCTCAGTCTGCAGCTTCCCTTTGCCGTTATCCCTCTGGTCCATTTCACCGGCGACAAGCTGAAAATGGGATCTTTTTCCAGCAAACCGTGGGTGAAACTCCTGGCTTGGATAACTTCCTTTATCATCATTGCGTTAAACGGCAAGCTCGTTTATGACCAGGTTGCGGAATGGATGACGGGAGGGCTGCCGATGCTTGTCATGGCCCCGCTGGTGGCTGCGGTCGCGGCACTCTCCTTGTTTTTGGTTTACATCATGGTTCTGCCGATGTTGCGTGGAGAAAGAGGATGGGAAGAGGAGGGGCCCACCGGAGCCACGGCTGTCATCGAACATATCGAAACATATCATTCGAAACATATTGCGGCGGCTTTGGGAAGGGATACAGGAGATGCCGCCATCATCAGCCGCGCTCTGTCACTGGCAAAAGCGGAGCAGGCTATTCTCACCCTTATTCACGTGTCCGACTCCGCATCTTCGCAGGTCTACGAACACGATGTGTATGATGAACACACCCGGGGTGATGAGCAGTACCTCGTTGAAATCGCAGAAGAGATGCGTGCCCCGGGAGTGGCGGTTGAGATTGCCCTGATGCACGGCGATCCTTCGCAGGAGTTGATCAACTTTGTGGACTCGCATAACGTCGATATGCTGGTCATGGGATCGCATGGTCACCGACTTCTAGGCGATCTGCTTTGGGGGGAGACGGTCGATCCGGTTCGGCACCAGTTGGGTATCCCCGTGATGGTCGTGCGTTAAAGATCTCCAACGTAACGGGCGGAATCAATCGCTTCTTTTTTTTTCCGGATCGTAATGCTTCAGTCCGCTGTAAGCTGTTGTGAACACAACCTCTTGAAGGATCTCTCTTGCTTTTTCCACGTGCTCTTTTTTTACCAAGAGACGAACCGGCAGGGCATGGAAAAGGTACGGCGCTACATGTTCTCCCTGACAGAAGTAGGTTATTCCTTCAGCATCGAAAAGAGATTTGATAAATGCTTGGTCTCCTGGATTACGGATTTCCACAAGTTCTTCATATTCGATAAATTCGGCACTCATATTTTTCACCGGATGATTATCCCACACACTGGGGTTTTCTCTAGTATAAGACGGATCCCGCAGGTATACAAACAAGTTGCCTTTTCTCGTCGTTTCCTCACTGTCCGGCGTTTGGTGCCGGTAATACCTTTCTCTTTTTTCAGTTTGTGTTTATAGTAGGAATTCCGCGGCAGGCGGCCAGGTAAGCAAAAAAATACAGACAATATAAGCCTCTTGCAAACGGCTCAATACGTTTGGCAAATAAAAGCAAGGAATTTGAAGATATGGGTATTACTCCTGTTAAAACCAACAGTTTGGAAGGAGAAAAGATACTGTCAGGTCTGCTGAATCGTTTTCAGGCATCGGACAGTTCGTGTCGGAAGTCGGTTGCCGAAATACTTGCGGCAGTGCGCGAGCGGGGCGATGCGGCGGTGATCGATTATGGGCGCAAGTTCGATTCACCAACCCTCACTGCTGAAAAAATGCAGGTGACGGCTCAGGAGATGCTGGCGGCATATGAGCAGGTGGACGAAGAATTTCTGGCAACCGTCGGCAAAGCCATAGAGCGGATCGAAGCTTTTCATGAGCGGGAAATGGAAGATTCCTGGATGCAGACCAGGGAAGACGGGACCATTGTCGGTCGCCTGGTGCGCCCGGTAGACTCGGCCGGACTGTATGTCCCGGGCGGGCAGGGCGGATCGACGCCGCTTGTTTCCTCGGTGCTGATGAACGGGATTCCGGCGGCCATTGCAGGCGTTGGCTTGCGGGTCATGGTTACGCCGCCGAATAAGGACGGGGCCATAAGCCCGCACCTTCTGGTAGCGGCGCAGGAAATCGGAATCACCGAGATCTATAAGGCAGGCTCGGCTTGGGCCATTGCCGCTTTGGCCTATGGAACCGAGACCATACCGAAGGTCGATGTCATTGTCGGCCCCGGCAACCAGTATGTGACTGAGGCGAAACGGTTGGTCTCAGGAATGGTCCGCATCGATATGATCGCCGGTCCCTCCGAGGTCCTGATCGTAGCCGACGGCGAAGCCGATGCCGCCTTCATTGCAGCCGATATGCTGGCCCAGGCGGAGCACGATCCTCAGGCACGGGCCATGGCTGTGGTCACCGATGCCGCCGTTGCCTCCAGGATTCCAGGCGAAATTGAACGTCAGCTTGCTTCGCTCTCCCGCCGGGATATCGCCGGAAAATCCATTGAGGAGTACGGCGTGATACTGGTTGCCGAAAACATCGGGGAGGCCATTGCCCTTGCCAATGATATCGCGGTGGAACATCTGGAACTGATGATCAAAAATCCCTGGGAGCAGATTCCCCACATCCGCCATGCCGGTGCGATCTTTCTCGGCAGTCACACACCCGAGGCGGCGGGAGATTATGTCGCAGGACCCAACCATGTCCTCCCCACCATGGGAACGGCTCGTTTCGCTTCCGCATTGGGAGTCGAAACGTTTTTGAAAAAAAGCTCCATAATCAGCTATTCGAAACAGGCCCTGGAGGCCGACGGCGATGCCATCAGGCATTTGGCCCGCCTTGAAGGGCTCACCGCCCATGCCGCCTCGGTGACCGAACGGCTGAACAAACGATAACCTTTTCCGTACCGGTTGGAGGGAGGGTGTGACGGCTCGGGAAAAAATGACGGCTCGGGAACCAGGGAGCGATTTCAGAGCATTGCTTGCAGAAGGATGTACCGCGCTCGGAATACGCCTTGAGACGGCAGCGCTTGATCGACTCGTTCTCTATTTTGAGGAGTTGAAGCGATGGAGCCGTAAAATCAATTTGATCGCCAAAGACTCAACGGATGCCCGGATCATCGAAAACCATTTTCTCGATTCCCTGACGCTTTTGCCGCACCTTGAAAGCGGCGAACGTGTTCACCTCCTCGATGTCGGCAGCGGCGCGGGGTTCCCTGGGCTTGCCTGCAAGGCGGCACGGCCCGACATCGCTTTAACTCTTGTAGAACCGCGACTGAAAAGAGTCTCCTTCCTGAAGCATATCGTGCGAACTCTGAAGATGGACGATGTGTCAGTGCTTGCCTGCCGGATCGAGGATGAGCGGGTTTTGCCTTCCCAGGCATCATTTACGCACATAACGGGCCGGGCGGTCACCGATCTTGCGGCTTTCCTGGCAATGGTGAGCAGATTTGTCCGCCGGGATGTGGAAATCATCTGCATGAAAGGGCCGAAATGGCAGGAAGAATTGGACGCGGCGGCAGACAGGATGGAGGTTGAACGTCTCGATCTGGTCAGGACGCAGCAGATTGCGCTTCCTTTTTCCGGGGCCGGACGATGCCTTCTGGTTTTGAAGATACTGGCAAAATCGGGCTGAATCTGCTACATAGTCATTTGGCGGTTGCTCCCCCTTTTTTTTAGGGTCAAAAAGACGATTCCCTCTGTTTCAATCGAGGGGCAGGCGCAGTGAGGATCGGAAGAGGCAAAGCAGAACAAGTGAATACGACAAGGTGGTCATAATGAAAAAAATAGCAGTACTGGCAGGGGACGGCATTGGTCCTGAGGTTATGGTCGAGGCGATCAAAGTTTTGGCTGCCGTTCAGAAAAAATTTTCCTTTGAGTTGAGTTATACCCATGCCGATGTCGGAGGAATAGCAATAGACAACCACGGTGAGGCCCTGCCTCCGGCGACCCTTGCGCTGTGCGAAAAAAGCGATGCAATCCTGTTCGGATCCGTGGGCGGGCCGAAATGGGAGAGCCTGCCGCCCCAGCAACAACCGGAGAGGGCGGCTCTTCTGCCGCTTCGCAAGCATTTCGATCTGTTCTGCAATCTGCGGCCGGCAAAGGTTTTCAAGTCACTGACCGCGGCGTGTCCGCTTAAAGCCGATATCGTCGGCGACGGTTTCGATATTCTCTGTATGCGTGAATTGACTTCGGGCATCTACTTTGGTGTACCCAAGGGAAGAGAAGGCGAGGGGCCCGAAGAGCGGGCCTACGACACGATGGCGTATACGAGGGCCGAGATCGAAAGAATAGCTCACTTGGGTTTTCAGGCGGCCAGACAACGCAGAGGAAAAGTGACGTCCGTCGACAAGGCCAATGTCCTGACCACCATGGTTTTGTGGCGCGAGGTCGTCGTCGAAGTGGCAAAGCAATACCCCGATGTCCAGTTGAATCACCTGTATATCGATAACGCGACCATGCAGCTTGTCCGCGACCCCCACCAATTCGACGTGATGTTATGCGGCAACATGTTCGGCGATATCATTTCGGATGAGGCGGCGATGCTTACAGGGTCCATGGGACTTTTGGCCTCCGCCTCATTGAATGCTGAAAAATTCGGCCTCTACGAACCCGCAGGCGGTTCTGCTCCGGATATTGCCGGCAAAGGTATTGCCAACCCGATCGCCCAGATTCTTTCGGCTTCAATGATGCTCCGCTACAGCTTCGGCTTGGATGAAGCTGCCGATGCCATTGATTTGGCTGTGGAGAAGACCCTGAACAAGGGTATTTGTACGGCCGATATCGCCGTGGACAAAAGTAAGGCAGTGGGCACTGCGGCGATGGGTGATGCCGTGGTCCGGGAATTGTAAAAGAGGATAATCCTTCATGTCTGAAAGAGACGATATCATACTGGTGGCCAATGAAGCCTCCAGCTCCCTGGCCCGCAAAGTCGCAAGAGAGTTGGACAGACCCTTCTCTGAGATGATTCGGAAGCGTTTTGCCGACAGTGAATCCTATCACGCCTTTCCGGTCGATGTGGCAGGGAAAAAATTGATCATCATCGGCGCTACGCATGACGATATTTCCCATCAGGAGCTGATCGATCTCATCCAGGGCGGCCGATATTGGAATGCGGCCTCGGTAAATGTGATCATTCCGTATCTCGGCTATTCGACCATGGAACGGGCCAAACCCGGCTCCAGCGAGATTCCGAAGGGGATTACCCGGACACGGCAGATTTTCAGGGCTCGTCCGGATTTCGTGAGTTTTATCGATCTCCATTCCGAGGCTGTGCTGCATGCCCATGCGGGTGAGGTCAGCACATTCCATGCCTGGACCGACACTTTGGTCGTCGAAAAGATTCGGGATTGCGGCTTTACCGATTTTGTGCTGGTTTCCCCTGACTACGGATTTTCCAAACGGGTGGCCAGGATTGCCAGCATGCTCGGATGCCCGCATACGGCGGCTGATAAAGACCGATACGACGTTGACAAGACTATCGTCGGTCAGGTCTCAAGTGTTGTCCGGGGTAAAATGGCCATAGTCTGTGACGACATGATCCGAACCGGAGGCTCCATCATCCAGACGGCGAAACGCTGTCTGGAGGCCGGTGCTTCAGAGGTGGCGGTGATGGCTACCCATTTGGTCGTAGCAGGGGAGGCAAGAAGGAAGTTTGCCGAAAGCCCGATTACCCGGATCCTCGGTTCAGATACGTATCCCGGAAGGGTCAGCGATGATCTTTTCGACATCTATTCGGTGGCGCCCCTTATTGCAGGTGTACTCAGGAAGCAGTTGAAGTTGCCATGAAATCCCCAATCGTCAATCCGGCCCGGTCCCATTCAAGGCCTCCACTTTCAGGTCGATCACCTAGCCCAATGTCATGAAACAGGAGAGCATCGCCCGTGTTCTGCAGAAATCGGTTCTTTTTCAGAAGTTGGGGCCGACCCAGCTTCTGACTGCAGCGTCGATTTCACGGGTGCTGGTTTTCAGAGAAGGCACGTATATCTACCGCCAAAAGGACCCCGGTGACGGTTTTTATGTGGTGGCGGCCGGTGAGGTTGAGCTCGTCCTGTCAAGGGAGAAGGGCGGGGAGAGCGTTGTCGGACGGATACAACCCGGCGGGCATTTCGGAGAAACCTCGCTTATCACCGGTAAACCTCATTCCCTGGGAGCAAGGGCGTGCGGCGATGTGATCTTGATATGCTTTGATAGACGCGTCTTTCAGGAGGCCCTTCTAAGTGATGCCGCAATTCATGATCAGATGAATGTGGCGCTCTCCGAACGGCTCCGGATTTCCTACGCAGATCATGCCGATTCAGAAGCCGGTATGGGTAAAAGAGGCGCGAGCCTCTTCAGGCTGGAAGATTTCGTTCTTTATTTTGAAGGTGCGGACAGCGAGGGAGGAAACACCGGAGACAATACCTCGCGCGTTTCCACCACGGCCAAACGTATACAGACCATCACCAACCTCTTTGCAAAAAATCTCGACCCGGTCTTTTTAAATGGCGAATCCGGCACCGGGAAAAAGTTCCTGGCCAAACACATCCATTCTCAAGGGCTCTATTCCCGAGGTCCCTATATTGAGATCGACCTCAGAGACATGGAAGAAGACGTCATGGCGGAAACGCTGTTCGGCAGTCAAGAGGAAACCTTCCCCTTTACCAAAGCCAACCAGTTGGGGACGTTCGAACAGTTCATCGGCGGGACCGTGGTCCTTCTCCATTGTGAGTATCTGAGCTACCCTTTACAGCAGAAATTGCTAAAGGCCATCAGCGAAGGGACATTCACGAGGGTCGGCGGAAAACGGCAGATCCTTTTTCAGTGTAAAGTGATATTTATCAGCGAAATGACAGTGGCTGCCTTGAAAGAAAGGGATTATTTCCTGCCTAATATGCTGGCGATATTGGAAAGGCAACATTATCGAGTGCCACCGCTACGGGAACACAGAAGGGATTTGCCCCGTCTCATAGAGCATTATCTTCATCGGTACAGCCGAGAATATGGAAAAAATATTCATTCAATATCTCCGAATTCCATGGGGATATTAATTAATTACGATTGGCCGGGTAATCTGACGGAACTTGCCAGCGTCATTCAACGGGCGGTCATGCTGGCTCAGAAAAACGAAATTCTTACCGATCAGATTCTTTTGGGTCTGCCAAAAACGGAAGGCAAGTGGGAATTCAACCTTCTGCGCATCCCTTGGGTCAAAAGTTCTTTGCGGAGCAAGGTGTATCCCGCCTTTCCGCGCGCCATTGTCGGTTGTATCTTCCTGGCGGCCATTCTCTCGCTTTTTTTCGGTCCTCAGGATCCGGAAAAGAATATAGGCATCACCCTCAGTTGGATGATCGGCTGGCCGGTTCTTTTCTTCTCGTTTTTTTTTCTGGCCCGGATATGGTGCAGCGTCTGCACGCTGGCCTTCCCGGGAAGAATTATTCAGGCGATCTTGAAACCTGAACGAAAAACCCCTGAATTCATAAGAAAATATTCCGGATGGATTATGGCCACACTATGCATTCTCGTCCTTTGGGTCGAAATCATTTGGGATGCCTATGATAATCCGTTATTAAGCGGTTCTGTGATCATCGCCGTCACCATGGGATCTTTCATCTTCAGTGCTTTCTTCAAACGAAGAGTTTGGTGCCGTTACGTCTGCCCGCTGGGGGCCATCAACGCCATCTTTGCAATGCCTTCCATCCTGGAACTGCGTGCCAACCGTCACCTCTGCCTGAACCGCTGCCGTCAGCATGTCTGCTTTGGTTCCGACAACGAACAGGAAGGCTGCCCCATGTTCCGGCACCCTTTTTTAGTGGACAACAACCGCGACTGCATTCTCTGCGCCAAATGTATCAAGAATTGCAAAGACAACTCGATCCATCTCAATCTCCGGCTCGCGCCCCAGGAACTCTGGGATCTGGAGACACCCAGGCGTCCGGACAGCTTCCTTATCGTTGCCCTTGGCGCGATCTTTTTTCCGTTTGCGCTCCAGGGCCGATTCTTCCATGTGGTGGAGTATATAAACGGACTCGTATCTCCGGCCGGGATTCACCTCCCGCAAGCGCTTACGGCAACCATCGTCTTCTGCGGTCTGATTCTGATCTTTGAGGTCGGCTACGGTATTATGGTTGCCATTCAGGCCCGCTTTACGGCTGTCAATAAGGACGTGCTGCTTCCGTTGTTGGGCTACGGTTTCATCCCGCTGATTCTCGGTTGCTACATGGCTGTCCATTTCGAACTCTTTATCGGCGGCGCATGGCGTATCTGGCCAAATTTCCTTGATCTTCTAGGTTTTGAAACCGTTTATCGGGCACACAGGCTGTTGAGCCCGGACACGACAGCCGTCCTGCAGGATATAACCGTCATGGGTGGAATGTTGGCCTCCTTTTACGCGATTTATAGGATTATGGCCCGCTTGAAAGGTGTCCGGAAATTTTCTTCGAAGATGCTCTTCCTTCCCTACAGTTTTATGATTGCTCTGGGAGGCCTTTCGCTTTACATCATTTAAGCAAAAACAAAAAAGCCGTTCAGCGGCATGATGCAGCTGAACGGCTTTTATAAAGGAAACCGGGCAGAATTAACACACTCCGTTAATTCCGCCCGGTTAGGGGGGGGCTATGTAGATTGTGTTCGCCCTCTATAAAGCAAGTGCCGTGCCATTTGCTAAATTATAATTCAATATTACGTAATATGCTGGTATTGAAAGAAAATAAAAAAGAAAAAAATTTGCGGTTTTGATTACACTACCCGGTATCAATTCCCATGTAATACGGTATGGTAATTCGATAGGCGTTTGTGTAATTCAACCTTTGTCCATCTATCGGTATAATTGGGTCATTTACAATCAACCAAGCCTCTTGCAAAATGGTCTTTTTACCCAAACTCCGCGTTATGCTCAAAATTTTAACCTCGGAATATTCAGTATATCCCTGGGGTGAAATTTTTCACATGCCTTGATTGTAAACGAAAATCCTCATTTTGCAAAAGGCTCAGCCTTCACCTATTTGTTGATGCTCTGTCCTGTTGATAATCTCTTCCTGGTGATCGCGGTCGAGGTCGACGAAATAATCGCTGTAGCCTGCCACACGGACTAAAAGGTTTCTATAATCATCAGGATTTTTTTGGGCTTTTCTCAAGGTGATCGAATCTATGACATTGAATTGAATATGGTGGCCACCCAGCGAAAAATAGGTGCGGATAAGGCCGGATAATTTGTCCAGGTCCGCCTCGTTCGCCAGAACGCTCGGGAGAAAACGTTGGTTAAGCAAGGTTCCCCCTGATTTTGACTGGTCCATCTTGCTGAGTGATTTTATTACCGATGTGGGGCCGTTTATGTCGGCGCCGTGGGACGGCGATGTCCCGTCCGATTCAGGCTGATGGGCGAGCCGGCCATTGGCTGAGGCTCCGAGCATCTTGCCGAAATAGACATGGCAGGTTGTGGAAAGCATGTTCAGATGGTAAAGACCGCCTTTGGTGTTCTTCCTGCCGTCGATGGTTTCATAGAGGCTTTGATAGACACGCTGCATAAGGACGTCGGCCCGGTCATCGTCATTGCCGAAGAAGGGCGTTTTATTCTTCAATCTTAGCCTCAGCGGCTCATGGCCTTCGAAATTGCACGCAAGAGCAGCAAGCAGTTCGGCCATGGACATACTTTTGTTGTCGTAAACGTGTGTCTTGATGGCCGACAGACTGTCGGTGACAGTTCCTATTCCGCAGCATTGGATATAACTGGTATTGTAGCGCGGTCCCCCGTCATAGTAGTCCCGTCCCTTGTCGATACAGTCACCGATGACCACGGACAGAAACGGAGCGGGCGAATATTTGGCGTACATGCGCTCGATATAGTTATTGACCTTGATCTTCAGATCGACAATATAGGCAAGCTGTTCGGAGAAAGCCTGGTACAGTTGGTCGAAGCCGGTAAATTCCCGCGGATCACCTGTCGCGACGCCGATTTTATTGCCGCTTAAGGGGTCGATCCCGTTATTTAGCGCAAGTTCGAGAATTTTGGGCACATTGAGGTAACCTGTCAGGATATAGGCCTCTTTGCCGAAAGCTCCTGTCTCGATACAGCCGCTGGTCCCGCCGGCCCTGGCATCTTCGATCCGTTTGCCCACGCGAATCTGTTCCGTCACCACCAAATCGGAATTGAAGACCGAGGGGTAGCCATAGCCTTTCCGGATAACTCTGCCTGCTGCTTTCAAAAAACGTGAAGGTGTTCTGGCGCTGATATGCACGCTCGGCTGCGGCTGGAGAAGGTGTAACTCGTCGGCAACTTCGAGAGCGAGAAACGACACGTCGTTGGTTCCATCCGACCCGTCCGATCGTACACCGCCCAAATTGATCTGGGTGAAGTCGTTGTAGGTGCCGCTTTCCTTTGCCGTGACGCCGACTTTCGGCGGTGCCGGGTGGTTGTTGATCTTGATCCACAGGCAGGCGAGCAACTCCTTGGCCTTATCTCGGTCCAGGCTGCCATCTGCGATCCCGCGCAGGTAAAAAGGTTCCAGGTGCTGGTCCAAATGGCCTGGACTCATGGCATCCCACCCGTTGAGCTCGGTGATGGTTCCCAGATGGACGAACCAGTACATTTGCAGCGCCTCATGGAAAGTCTGCGGCGCATGTGCCGGAACCCGGCGGCAAACCTCGGCTATCTGCATGAGTTCGCGCTTCCGAACCGGATCCCGCTCCTGGTCCGCCAGTTTTTCTGCAAGTGCCGCATGACGCATTGCAAAGAGGATGATGGCGTCGCAGGAGATGTCCATGGCCTGCAGCTCTTCTGCGCGGTCGGAGGCCGATGGATCATTTTGGTAATCGAGACGTTGCAGGGTTTCGGCGATTTGTTTTTTGAAATCCATCATCCCCAGGCGGTAGATAGTGCCGTCAAGGGCGGTATGTCCCGGAGCCCGTTGTTCCATGAATTCGGTGAACATGCCTGCCTCGTAGGCTGCACGCCATTGCTGCGGCACCTCGCGGAAAATTCTATCCCGCATGGAACGCCCCTGCCAATAGGGAATGATCTGTTCCCTGTAGGTGGCGATGTCATCCGGGTTCACCCTGTAACCGGTCATGGGCCGGTCGTTCAGTATCTTTAGGTCTTCAGCCGAGTGGCATGTCAGCTCCGGAAAGGTCGGGACGGCCTTGGGGGCGGGGCCGCGTTCGCCGACCAGAAGTTCGTGGGCTCCGATATAGATGGTTTTGTTTTCACAAAGATGATGAAAACACAGCGCCCTGAGGACAGGCAGGGAATGTTTGCCGGCCTCTCGTTTATAGAACTCTGTTTCCAGTACGGCCCTTTCGATGGAAATCGAGGGAATGGCCGAGAAACTCTCGTGACGCAGTTTTTCGATTCGTGTATTCATATCATCCTCCGCGGCGGACCGTAAGGCCGATTTGTTCCAGGATAGCTCGGACGTGCTGCACCTTTTCTTCCGTTACGGCAGGAAAGGAGGCACATGGATAAGTAATTGAAAGTTTTTTGTATTTTGCCACGGCTGTTTGATGATACGGGAGGATGTCTATCTCGGTGACATTGGGCAGGCCGACCATGAAAGAGCCCGTGTGGATTATATTTTCATCGTCATCGTTGACGCCGGGAATGAGCGGCAGCCTTATTCTGATACGGTGTCCGGCTTTGGCCAGGGCGGTTATATTGGCATGGATCAGTTCGTTGCCCACACCGGTGTAGAGTTTATGCCGGTCGCTGTCCATAAGTTTCAGGTCGATGAGAAAGATATCGGCATGACGGGCCACTTTAAGGATCGTTTCGGTTTTGGCATAGGCGCTGGTGTCCACCGCGCGGTGGATGTCGAGCTTGCCGCACTCTTTGAGCAGATCAATGAGAAATTCGGGTTGCATGATCGGCTCGCCTCCGGAGAAGGTTACCCCGCCGCCTGATTGATCGTAGAAGGGCAGGTCCTTTATAATTTCGGCCATTACAGAGGCCGTTGTGGCAACCCATCCGGTGGCCTCATGGACCAGAGCGGGGCAGACCTCGATGCAGTTGCTGCAACCGCTGCACTTGCTGTTATCCCGGGTGATCCCTTGTGCCGAAATGGTAAGAGATTTTTCCGGGCATTGGTCTGCACAATAGCCGCATCCCACACATCTATCCGTAATGCTGACTATGTCAATGGAGCGGGACATGCCTTCCGGATTGTGGCACCACCAGCATGACAGAGGGCAGCCCTTGAGAAAGACAGTAGTCCGAATGTTCGGTCCGTCATGGATGGCGTAACGTTTTATAGCGAATATGGTCGGTTGGGCAATGTCTTTCATGGTTCCATATGACAGGAAACAACAACCTCGGTCAAGTGGATTTTTTGTCATCCGTTCTGAGCAATACCTGCATTTCGCAGCGATCGCAGTCAAAGGCCAGCTCGTAAGTTCCCGTATTGTCGGAGATCGTCAGCGGTCCTGCCGGAGTGGGGGCATCTCTGTTGATCTTGGGACAGAGTTCAAGTTCGGCCCTTATGCAGTATCTGCAGGTCATCAAGACAGCAGCGTCCGCACTGCGCTGCTCTGCTTGAAAGGAGGACGGCATCCCATGATGTGCATAAAAGACCGCTGCCTTTTGATTTAAGATATGGTCCAAGGGGAGGGGAAGATGAACCGGCCACGTTTCGGTTTTGCGGGTCCGCCGCTTCCTTGCGATCGGATGTTTTTCCAGGCGTACCTGGAGGTGATGAGCAAAGGCCGTCCGGCGGATATCGTTTATGGCGGAAAGCGGTAGGTAGGGTATATCCGTCATTTCAAGTGTCACCTTGCCTACAGAAAAGATTGTCTTGCCGCTCTTTGCCATTTGCCTGGCAAGGCTGCGCTGCATGAGCTCCCGATCTCTGGCTCTTTCTTCGGCAAGAGGGAAACTCTGTGAAGAGGTGATGCCGTCTTCATCGATAACAACTACTTCCAGGCCGTCGGCAGTTTCCGAAAGGATCACGGAAACCTGTATCTTGCGGCAATCGTGGCTATTTTGCAGTGCGCGGTGAAAGGCCGTATCGAAATTTCTAAACAGGATCGTCCCCCTTGGGATAACTATTCTGTCTTTGGGGAAGATTTTCGATCCTTGCACCGTATTGACTCTGAATCCGACCAATCGGTTTTCTGCATCGAAAAAGCACAAGCCGTCTCCATTGGTTATGGTTTCTTTGGTGTCGATTTCAAACAAATCAGCATTGCTTCTCTTCACGTGGCCGATTTTTTTCCCGGTGGATTTCGGTGTTGAGATCGCGCCGATTTTTTTTCTTCCATAAAGAAAGTAGCTGCCGCCGCCGCGGTGAAAGGTCCGCTCAGGATCCGGCGTAAAAGAATACGTGCATCTGCCCGACGAAGAATTCGCAAGCGTGTCGTCCCGGCAGATGATTTTGTCGAGAGCCCTGCGATAAAAGGCGGTCACGTTTTTGACATAATCCATATCTTTGAGACGGCCTTCGATTTTCAGCGAACTGATGCCGGCTAAGAGGAGTTTTTCAAGATGGGCGGAAAGGTCGAGGTCTTGTAAAGAAAGCAGATGGCTGTTTTCCTTTAGGATTTTTCCATTACCATCTTTTAGGGTATAACTGTGTCTGCAGAACTGGGCGCAGCGGCCGCGATTGGCACTCCTGTGGGCGACTTTCTCGCTGAAATTACAACGACCGCTATAGGAGACGCAGAGGGCTCCATGGACGAAAAACTCCAACGGCACCGAAGTGGCCGCCCGGATACGTTTGATCTCAGTCAGGCTCAATTCCCGTGCCAGCACGACCTGGGAAAATCCCACGTCTTCCAAAAACTTGACCTTCTCTGCACACCTGTTGTCGGTCTGGGTACTGGCATGCAGCGGAATCGGCGGCAAGTCGCATTCCAACAGTCCGAGATCCTGGATGATCACGGCATCGGCGCCGATCTCATGGAGCTTGTGGATAATGTCAACCGCTTCCCCAATCTCATCGTCTGTCAAAAGAGTGTTCAAAGCCACGTAGACCCGGGCATGAAACTGGTGGGCGTGATCGATCAATTTCCGTATTTCGTCAATGGAATTGCAAGCAGCCGTCCTGGCACCGAATTTTGGTCCGCCGATATATACGGCATCGGCACCGTGATCAATCGCGGCCATTCCCACGGAACCGTCTTTGGCCGGGGCCAATAGTTCAATCTTGCGAGGTTGCATAACTCATATGTGGTGTTTTCTTCCCAATCGCCGGACACATGTCCCTTGCACAGAACTATAATACACATGCCCGGGCAGTTAAGCCACTGTCCTGTTGAATTGTCCTTCCGCTCCTTTTTTACTCATTGACATAACCGATTGTCTCCTTATTGTTACGCAATTAATCGGAGAAATACTTCTTTTATCGCTCTCTCACACCAAACACTGACTATAATGAAGAAAATTTTCCTTGCTGTCGTCGCATTGGTTGTTGTTGTCGGTGTTCTTGCCGGAATCAAGTATCTGCAGATTAAAAGGATGATCGATACCGGCAAACACAAGGTTCTCCCCCCGGAAGTCGTGACCGTTTCCGTGGCACAGAAGACTTCCTGGGAATCGACCTTGAACTCGGTGGGAAACCTCGTTGCGGTGCAGGGGGTGACCGTGGCCGCCGAGCTGTCGGGCAAGGTGGTGCACATCTCCTTCGAGCCCGGGGCTAAGGTCAATGCCGGCGATCTTTTGGTGAAACAGGATACCAATTCCGAAGAGGCACAACTACGGTCTGCCGAAGCCCAGGTGGTTCTGGCGAAGAATAATTTTCATAGAATATCTCAGTTACTTACCAGAAATGCCATTTCCCGTTCGGAGTACGATAATGCCGATGCCCAGCTCAAGGCCAATATGGCGCAGGCGGATGCGATCCGGGCGGCCATTGCCAAAAAGACCATCAGGGCTCCTTTCGCCGGTCGCCTGGGAATCAGGCTTGTCAATCTGGGCGAGATTCTAAAAGAAGCCACCCCCATCGTCTCCCTCCAGACATTGAATCCCATCTTTGCCGATTTCCAGCTGCCTCAACATCAATTGGCGTCGATCAAGGTTGGGTACAAGGTCAGGGTAACGTCGGATGCTCTGCCCGGCGAGGGTATTGAAGGCAAGATCACGGCCATCAATCCACAGGTGGACAGTACCACCCGCAATATTTCGGTGCAGGCGACCCTGGAAAATCCAAAAGAAGATCTGCGGCCGGGAATGTTCGTTAACGTCCAGGTCATTCTGCCCCATGAGGATGAGGTGCTTTCGATTCCGGCAACTTCCGTTCTCTATGCTCCATACAGCGATTCCGTTTTTATCGTTGAGAGCAAAAAGGACGAAAAGACCGGAAAAGAGGTTAAGACAGTCCATCAGCAGTTTGTCCGGCTAGGCGAGAAACGAGGTGATTTTATCGCTGTGCTCTCCGGGCTGAAGGAAGGCGACACCATTGTGACCACAGGGGTCTTTAAACTGCGGAACGGCCAGTCGGTAGTCGTTGACAATCGGTTGTCTCCCGAATTCAAGCTTGCCCCAAAACCTGCGGATAGTTGAGTAGCGCCTAACAGCAACGCGATTATCCGAGAAAAATCTGTCGAGATATACCTGCAAGAGAGTTGGACCAATGAAATTAACAGATCTTTTTATCCGTAGGCCGGTCCTGGCTTTGGTGATCAATTTGGTCATCGTGATTGTGGGCATTCAGGCAATCAGGACCCTCAACGTTCGGCAATATCCCCGCAGCGACAATGCCGTAGTCACGGTCAAGACCGTGTATGTCGGGGCGAGCGCCGATCTGGTTCGCGGGTTTATCACCACCCCGTTGGAGCGGGCCATAGCCGCCGCCGACGGCATCGACTATATCGAATCGCAGAGTGCCCAGGGACTGTCCACCATCAATGTGCGTCTGAAACTCAATTATGACCCCATCAAGGCATTGTCCGAGATCAGCTCCAAAGTGGATCAGGTACGGAACGATCTTCCCGCGGAGGCCCAGGTTCCATCCATCAACGTGGAGTCGGCAGACAGTCAGTTCGCCTCCGCTTATCTGAGTTTTACCGCCAAGGGGCTGCATCAGAACGAGATTACCGATTATCTGGTGCGCATCGTGCAGCCGAGACTGTCGGCCCTCGAAGGTGTCCAGCGTGCAGATATCCTGGGCGGCCGGACCTTTGCCATGCGTATCTGGTTGAACCCGGAGCGCATGGCGGCCTACAACATCAGTCCGGCCTTGGTCTACCATGCTCTTGCTTCCAATAATTTTCTCTCTGCGGTCGGTCAGACCAAAGGTTCTCTGATTCAGATCAATTTGACCGCCAATACTGATCTGAGATCCGTTCGTGAATTCAAGAAACTGGTAATCAAGCAGCAAAACGGCGCCATCGTCCGTCTCGAAGATGTTGCCGATGTTGTCCTCGGAGCTGAAGATTACGGGGCTGAAGTGCATTTTTCCGGCCAGTCTGCGGTTTTCATGGGCATCTGGCCCCTTCCCAATGCCAATTCCGTCGACGTGATCAAAAGGGTTCGGGCCGAGATGGCGTCGATCCAGAAACAGTTGCCGGTGGGCATGCAGGCCAGGATAGCCTATGATGCCACCGATTATATCACCAACGCCATTCATGAGGTCGTGAAGACCCTGATCGACACGCTGCTCATCGTGGTATTGATCATCTTTCTTTTTCTCGGCTCCTTCAGGTCCGTATTGGTACCTGTTGTTGCCATCCCGGTCTCGCTTATCGGCGGCATTTTTCTGATGCAGGTGTTCGGCTTTACCATCAATCTGCTTACGTTGCTGGCTATCGTCCTTTCCGTCGGTCTTGTGGTTGACGATGCCATTGTCGTTGTGGAGAACGTGGAACGGCATCTCAGCGAAGGGCTGACGCCATATGAGGCGGCGATCCAGGGTGCAAGGGAGCTCGTCGGGCCGATTATCGCCATGACAATAACATTGGCCGCTGTGTACGCTCCCATTGGATTGCAGGGCGGCCTTACAGGATCGCTTTTTAGGGAATTCGCCTTCACCTTGGCGGGTGCCGTAACCATCTCCGGAATCGTCGCGCTGACCTTGTCTCCGGTGATGTCGGCCAAGATCCTGAAACCCGGCATCGAGGAACACGGATTTGCCGGAAAGGTCTCCAGGGATTTCAACAGGCTGAGGAATTTTTACGGCCGCCTTTTGGATGGTACTCTCAATGCGAGACCGGCCGTCTATCTGGTCTGGATAGTACTAATTCTGATGATCTATCCCATGTACATAATGTCGGCAAAGGAGCTTGCCCCGTCTGAAGATCAGGGCGTTATTTTCGGGATCATGGATTCGGCTGCCAATTCCACCCTGGACCAGAACAGTATTTATGCCGCGGCCGTCAACAAGGTCTTTCAGAGCATTCCCGAGACCGACTTCACCTTTCAGATTACCTTTCCCACATCGGGTTTCGGTGGCATGGTGGTCAAACCGTGGGATAAACGAAAACGCAATATTTTTCAAATCCTGCCCGAGGTTCAACAGAAGCTGTACGGAATTTCCGGAGCACAAATATTTCCTGTTACGCCTCCGGCCCTTCCCGGAGGCGGGCAGTTTCCGGTGGAGTTCGTCATTGCCTCGACAGCCGATGAAAATCAGATTCTGGAGTTTGCCCAGCAAATTCGCTTAAAGGCGATCCAAAGCAAAATGTTTGCCTTTCCGCCTCTCATTGACGTGAAGATGGATGAACCGCAGTCCGAGATCGTCGTCGATCGCGATAAGGTGGCGGACCTGGGGCTGAATTTGCAACAGGTGGGCTCTGACATGGGGGTCATGCTGGGCGGCAACTATGTCAACAGATTCAATATCTCCGGCCGCAGCTATAAGGTTATTCCGCAGATACAAAGGGTCGATCGGTTGAATCCGAATCAGCTGCAGGATATCTATGTCACCGGACCTGGCGGCCAACTGGTACAGCTTTCCACCGTGGCCACCATCAAAAACAAAACCGGTGCCCGTTCTCTAAACCGCTTCCAGCAATTAAATGCAGTGAAGCTGAGCGGCGTGGCGGTACGGCCCTTGGATGAGGCGCTTCGTTTTCTCGAAGGTGAGGCCGCCAAAATTCTACCGAAAGGATATGTGATCGATTATACAGGTGAATCACGTCAGTTGCGCGTGGAGGGCAATAAGTTTCTCCCGGCTTTCAGTTTAGCTGTTATCCTGATCTTCATGGTGCTTGCGGCTCAGTTCAACAGCTTCCGCGATCCCTTCGTCATCCTTGCAGGGTCCGTGCCTCTGGCCATGTTCGGCGCATTGATTTTCACGTTTTTGAAGATGCCGGATCCGAGCGTGCCGTTCTGGACCCATGGATGGACCACGACGATGAACATCTATTCGCAGGTGGGGCTGGTTACGCTGGTGGGATTAATTTCCAAGAACGGTATTTTAATTGTCGAATTCGCTAACAAACTGCAGGTGAAAGGCCTCTCCAAGCGAGAAGCTATCCACCAAGCGGCAATGATTCGGCTGCGGCCTGTTCTCATGACAAGCGGCGCGACCATTGCCGGTCATTTCCCGTTGACACTCGTTACGGGCGCAGGTGCGTTGGCCAGGAATTCCATCGGTTTGGTCCTGGTCGGCGGGATGACCATCGGAACCTTTTTTACTCTGTTCGTGATCCCGTGCATTTATATGTTGATCGCCAAGGATCATTCCAAAGACCGGTAGGACTCTTTCTTCAGGAGAGGAGTTCCAAGACGTAGTCGATATCTTTTGCGGTATGGGCGGCGTTTACCTGGAAGCGAATGGTTTCATCTCCCAATGGAACCACCGGAAACGTCAGACCGACGGCCAATACCCCACCGTCATAAAGTTTGCTCACCAGAGCGTGGGTAGCAGTGGTATCTCGAACCAGAAGCGGTACAATGGGATGCGGTCCGTCAATACTCTCTTTGCCGAGACTTGCTATACCGTCTCTGAATTGCCGAGTCCGCTCTCGGAGGTTGTTCAGAAGGTCCGCACCCTCTGGGCTGTCGCAGATATCGATGGCTTTGGTGGCCGCTGCGCAGTCTGCGACGCTCAATGGATTGGTGTAGATGTAGGTGTCCGCTTTTTGTCGTATCGATTCGGCTACCGTTGTGCTTGCAGCGACGAAGCCGCCGTTGACTCCGAAAGCCTTGCCGAAAGTACCGACGACGATATCAGGAGATTCACCGCAAAATTCCGGCGTGCCCCGGCCGGTTGCCCCGTAGGCGCCGATGCCGTGAGAGTCATCCACAACGGTGATGACTCCGTCCTTGAACCGTTTTTCGTATTTTCGACAGACCTTCTTGATCTTGCCCAAAGGGGCATTATCTCCGCGCATGCTGAAGATGCCGTCGAAGATGACCACGACCCGGTCGATGCCTTCATCCACATTTTCCAGACAGTGCTGCAGATGGCTGATATCGTTGTGCCTGAAGATGCCCCTGTTTTTATGCGAAACTCCAGCTATGCGCATGCCGCGAATGATGCTGTTGTGGTTGAGTTGGTCGCCGATCCAGTAGGTGCCGGGACTGCCGATGGCCAGGGCCAGACCGCAGTTGGCCGTGTAGGCGGAGTTGAAAATCTTTGCCGCCGGTTTACCCATAAAACGGGCGATTCTCTCTTCGAGCGCAATGTGATGCCGGAATGTGCCGTCGATGAAACGGACGGCGCCAGGACCGACCCCGCAGTCCCGGCAGGCCTTGTCCGCCGCCTCAATCAATGCTGGATGATGGGATAAGGACAGATAGGAATTTGAGTTCAGCCGAAGAAAATCCTTTTCTTCACCCTGAAGACGATAACGGGGCCCGAATCCATCCTTCGGAGGGATATAGGCCGTGATTATCCGTTCAGGATCTTTTGCCCTGCCGCTGTCCTGCAGGTCCTGTAGCTCGAGAGCGAGACTTTTATCAAGCTTGTTTAACGGCATGTCAGTTCCTCTTGTTGAAGCGAGGCCACAAATCCTGCTATCGCGGGATTTCCTCCCAGTTTAAGACCACCTTTCCCGATTTTCCGGAACGCATGACTTCAAATCCCTCTTCGAATTCGGTGTAGTGAAAACGATGGGTAATCAACGAATTGATGTCTAGTCCGGTTTGGATCATCGAAGTCATTTTGTACCAGGTTTCGAACATCTCTCTGCCGTAGATGCCTTTGATGGTCAGCCCGTTGAACACCACGGTATTCCAATCGATGGCAATCTCCTCCGGTGTGATGCCGAGCAGTGCTATTTTGCCGCCGTGGCACATGTTCTCAAGTATCGTGGAAAAAGCATCCGGACTGCCCGACATCTCCATGGCGACGTCGAAACCTTCTTTCATTCCCAAGATCTGCTGAACCTCGCTCAAATCAGTTTTATTTACGTTGACCGTCATTGTGGCGCCCGCCTTTTTGGCCAGCCTTAGGCGATAGGGGTTGATATCGGTCACTACAATATACCTGGCGCCGGCATGTTTGGCGATGGCTGCTGCCATGCAGCCAATGGGACCTGCCCCGGTGATCAGGACATCTTCCCCCAGAATATCGAAAGAAAGAGCGGTGTGAACCGCATTGCCCAATGGATCGAAACAGGCCAGCGTATCGAGTGGAATGGTCGGGTCGCAGTACCAGACATTGGTAACCGGGATGGTTACGTATTCGGCAAAGGCTCCGGGCCTGTTGACTCCGACGCCGCTCGTTTTCATGCACAGGTGCCGCCTGCCGGCAAGGCAATTTCGGCAATGGCCGCAAACGAGGTGTCCTTCGGCCGAAACCACATCACCAGGTCTAAAATCATGAACGATATCGCCAGTTTCGGTGATTATGCCGACGAATTCATGCCCTATATGCATCGGTACCGGGATGGTTTTTTCCGCCCAGGCATCCCAATTGTAGATATGAACATCCGTACCGCAAATGGCTGTACGCAGGACTTTGATGAGGACTTCATTTTTCCCTGGTATAGGGATCGGGACATCTTTGAGTTCAAGTCCCGGTTCTTTTTTTGCCTTGACCAGTGCTTTCATCGTCTTCATGTTACGTATCCTTATGTTGTTGAGAAAACATCATTTCATACTTGACAACGGATTATTATCAGATTCCGACGAGCTTTTTTCTGAAAAGGAAAAAGACCGCCCCAAGTAGACAGAATCCAGCCCAGAGATAATCAAGAGAGAGTTTCTCTTTCATGTAGAGGACTGAAAACGGAACAAAGACCGAAAGTGTGATAATTTCCTGCAAGAGCTTCAACTGTCCGACAGTCATGATCTCATGTCCGACTCGGTTGGCAGGTACTTGAAAAAGGTACTCCAACAGCGCAATTCCCCAGCTGACAAAGGCGGCGATCAACCAAGACCTGTGAGAAAAATTACGAAGGTGGCCGTACCAGGCAAACGACATGAACACATTACTGCAACAGAGCAGCATTATGGTTATCATAACACGATTCATAGGATTTTCTACTCGACTTCAGAGAAAAGTACCGGGCTGCGAGCGCCGGAGACATATAAAACCCTATTATACATCCGTTTTATCGGAATAGCCAAGTGTGGTGGCAGGAAAAAAGTAAATATTCTTTTACTCCTAAGGATGTAATGACCCGGAAGTTCTCTGTATTTAAGAAAACCCTTACGACGTGGTCGAATTATACGTATAATATGTTGAGTTGCTCCGGTTGAAATCCCCGTCTTTTTGCGGTCTTCGACCCTGGTGTAATGAATTTTTGCAAAGATGATACCTCTATCATAAAAGGCATTGCTATGATTTGGATAAAAAAACCGGCCATTGAAAAACTCCAGGGATTTTCAAGCGGTACGATGGTGCAACATATTGGTATTGAATTTACTGCTGTGGGGGATGATTTTCTGGAAGCCCGGATGCCGGTTGATGAGCGAACGTTGCAGCCGTTCGGTCTGCTTCATGGAGGAGCGTCCGCAGCTTTAGCTGAGACATTGGGCAGCATCGGGGCATATCACTGTATAGACGAAGATAAGATTTGCGTGGGAGTTGAGATTAATGCCAATCATATTCGCGCAGCTCGTAAGGGTTGGGTCACGGGGAGGGCTATACCCTTGCATTTGGGACGAACAACCCATGTCTGGGAGATCAAGATTTACGATGGCGGGGGAAATGTGATCTGCATCTCGAGATTGACCATGATGATCCTGAAAAAAGACGTACAACAGGTATCGACGGTCTGACAGTAGATACAAATATTTATTTCTAAAACAAGGAGACGGCAATGAGCTTTCATGAAATAAGCGCCGAAGAATTGCGCCGATATATTCGAAATCATCATGAAAATCAGTACCTGCTTGTGGATGTCCGCCAGCCGGGAGAATATGAGGAAGGGCATATCCCTGGCGCCCGTCTGGTCCCTTTGCCGGAATTGGTGGGGAGTATCGAGGCACTGCCGAAAGAAAAAGAGCTTGTTTTCTATTGTCGAACCGGATCACGGTCAATGGCAGCCTCGACAATGATTGAAGAAGAATTTGCACAATCGGAGGTGTACAATCTCAACGGCGGCATCCTGGCCTGGGAAGGAGGGGTGGTCGAGCGGCCGCCGCAAATCCGCGTTTTTAAGAAGCAAACAACCACCGAAGAAATGATGATGACCGCCATGAACCTGGAAAAAGGTGCAATGCGGTTCTATACAATGGCGGATGAACGCTGGGGAGGAGAACCGTGGAGCGAGGTGTTTGCGCGTCTTGCCGAGGCGGAAATCGGCCATGCGATGATGATATACCGCATCCTGCGACAGGCGAATGCCGTGGAAGACGATTTCGAATCAGTTTTCTCGGGTCTTTTGGGAGATGTTTTGGAAGGAGGTATATCATTGGCGGAGGCTTTGGATAAAGCTGCCTCCGGTAAAGAGCATCTCTGCATGCATCTTATGGAGCTTGCTTTAAGCATTGAATATGCAGCCTATGACCTCTATCGAACCATGGCTGACAAAACCGAGAATGCCGAGGCCGGGGATGCCTTTTTGAAAATCGCCCAGGCTGAAAAATCACACATGAATCTTCTGATAGGCGCATTGAGTGACTGTCCCGCATAAAAACGGGAGGAAAGCTTAAGGGATGCTTTTTCCGGTTCATCCGGGTTAAGCGTGATGAAAGAATAAGTAAGGTGGTATATTTTCAGACTTTCAGATGAGAGCCTTACGGGAGTAAATCGGCTCGCCCGGGGTAAGAGAATAGTTGCCCCTATGCCGAAGAGAAGAGAGATGAAATCGGGAAGAGGCGATTTCTTTTTTTCTCTCTCCTGGTCGTCGGTATGCCGATTTCTCTCAATCCGGCTCCTTATGGCAAAGACCGCAATCTTGAGTGATGCTCTCGCCTGAATCGGTCAAGTGCTCCTCATCGTGGCAACGGAAACAGCCGTATCCTTTGTCCGCATAATGGTGACCGATTTCGCTTCTGTATGTTCCCCATGTAATTTTCATTTTCGGCCAGATGTTTTGCAGGTAGACTTTTCTTAAATAAGCGGCCGAGTCGGTGATGGCTTTCTCGTTTTTGGTTACAAAGTCTTTTCCGTTACGTTTTTCCTGGAGTTTGAGCAAGTCGGGAAGTATTTCTTTGCCGGCTTCATCGCGCGTGGCGTAAGGATTTCGCAAAACTGTGAAACTGTCTAAACGTATTCCTGGAATATCAGAAGAAATTTTTTTGTAGTACAGCCCCAAATCAACTTTTTCCACCAAATCGGCAAAAATATGCGTGGGGCGATTGTGGCAGTCGATGCAATCCATCCGCTTCCAGGGAATGTTGGCTTTGATGGTGTCTGCGGCAAACATTTTCACGGTTCCGTCTGAACGAACCACTTTGACGGCTCCTATTTTGGTCAGGTTCGGCTTAAGCGGTTGGTAATAGATCTGTATATCGGGGTCGGCGTGCCAATGAACCCCTTTGAATGAACCGCTGGCCGGATCGCGGCCGCCAAGATGAAGCACGATCTTCTGTTTTTCGGGTTCTTTCAAATTGTCGTTGGAAAATTTAATAAATACCTTTTCTTTGTTTCCGAAGTATCTTTCAGGTGAATGGCATTTTTCGCAGGTAAGCGCAGCAGACGGCAGCTCTTTGACGGGAGTGGGGATGGGGCGGTGGTACGTGCTCGTTACAATTGCCGCGAGTTGGCGCAATCCGGAAAACTTGGCCTTGAGATATCCGCCGATGCCCGGAGCGATATGACACTCGACACAGGCGACGTTTGCGTGAGGGGAGCGCTCGTGGGCTGCGTATTCAGGGCCCATGACTTTATGACATACCGTGCCGCAGAACCCGGTTGAGTCCATATAATGGTATCCCTGGTAGGTGACTGTTGCAAAAAGCGATATATTCACTACGGTGAGGACAACAACGAGAAGGATGATTTTGCGGTGGTGAGCATTGCTCAGATCGATGATAACTCCTTCCCGGGTCAGGCTCTCGGAAAATATCTTCCGTCTTCTGAGTAGGGCCGCCAAAGGAATAAGCAGAAGGCCGACAAACATGCCTGCCGGAAATAGCGCAAATGTGAGAATGGCCGCATATGGATTTTGCACCATACCCGCCAAATGGGCGATGAGGCCCAGGACGGTAAGAATGAAGAAGCAGGTTGTGATCGCCACTCCAACCATGCCCATGGGTGTCGCATATGCTTTTCGTACCTGTTCCCACCATGAAGGTGCATCTTCCGAAAAACCGTTGCTCTTTTGGGACATCGCTCACTCCTCTTCGTGAAGGTGTTTAAGATAACGAGATCATTTGTTTGTTCAACCGTATGGATCGAACAAAGAAGCCGATTCTAAACGGGCTCCATTATTTCAAACAACCAAACCTGAACATCAAAGAAGAATCAATGCTTGATATGCCTAGCATACAAAATAAACTTTCGGCGGGCGATGAGGAAACGAATGCCGCCATGGGAACGGGCTGCGCTGCCTTTTCTTTCCGGTCAAATATTCCGAGGATATCTTCTTATATCGCAATTCAAAAAAGAAAGGTATGAAAAAAAGAAGCCGAGCGCTTCTGCTGGAAGAAGAATATTCCCTTTATTGTTCCCAGGTCTTGACATTCAGGTTGGAATAAACATACAATGCGTGTAACAAATCGTATCAATTTTTGTACCGATTGTATTCTTCATCTGCGTGTCATTTTAGGCAGTCCCATTTTTTTGTTATCTTGAATGCGTTCCCAGCCCGGAGAAAAACCAGCCGGGTTGTAGTGTTATCTCATATTTCAATGCAAGAGCCCTGCCGGTCGGCGATGTGCGACCGGAGTAGAACGTTGTTGCCTTTTTGAGGAAAAGTGGATCAGACAATGAATGACGAATGACTGTCATGTCTATTCGGCATTGGTTTATCGTTCATAAAGGAGGTGAATCCACCGAGGCGGCGGTAAGGATTTTCAAGAATCTTCAATATGACGATGGAGGTGCTTGATTGAAGGTTGTGTCCTTGCAGCACAAGTTGCGGACATACGAGATCTTCGATTCTGATCCCGGACTTCAATGTCCGATCGAAATTCTCAGTGATCTTGAAAGTCTTCCACCTGCCTTGCCTCGCAAACAGAGGAGCGTGAAACAAAATGGAGATTTCAGGTGTGTTGGTGATGAAGCAAGTCCCAACACGGGTCTTGGAGTAAGCAAAGGCCAGATAATCCAATGTCATGGAGGAGGTGGAGGATGATTTACAAATTGCCGGGAATGGTAGTGCTTGTTTTACTCTTCGCTTATCCCGCGGTTAGCCATGGGCAGAACGTTTATACCGACCCCACAACGGGAATGCAATTTGTCTCCTTAAAAGGAGGCTGTTTTGAAATGGGTGATTCTGTAGGCGATGGCGATCCCAATGAACGACCGGTACACCAAGTCTGTTTATCCGATTTTGCCATCGGAAAATACGAGGTGACCAACGCCCAGTACAAAAAATTCAGACCTGATCACAAAAGCGAAAGCTCTGAAGGATTTTCTCAAAACGAAGATAACCAACCGGTTGTCAATGTCTCTTGGGACGATGCCGTAGCTTATGCCAAATGGCTTTCCCAGAAGACGGGACAGACCTACCGGTTGCCCACCGAAGCCGAGTGGGAGTATGCAGCCCGTGCCGGTACAACGACGAGCCGTTTCTGGGGAAACGATCCCGACGAGGCATGTCAATATGCTAATGTGGCCGATTTGACGGCAAAAAAATACAGACCCCACTGGACTGTTTTTGTCTGTAATGACGGCCACGCAGTTTCCGCGCCTGTGGGGACTTACAAGCCAAATGCCTTCGGCCTCTACGATATGCTGGGAAATGTTTGGGAGTGGTGTGAGGACGTGTACAACAGCGAGGCATATTCAAAGCTCCCGAAAGATAACCCGGTCTATGAAGGAACGGGAGAGTATCGCGTCATGCGTGGCGGGGGATGGAGTAACGGGCCTCTGGGAATCCGAAGCTCCCATCGGGTGGCGCTTTCACCGGATTTTGGCCATCATGCGCTCGGCTTTCGTCTGGTCAAGACCGTAAAATGAGAAAAGAGATATTAAAAGTTGCCGATACTTATAAAGAAAATCCCGGAGGCGCAATATGAAGAGAAAGTACATCATTTTATTTTTATTGCCGCTTAGTCTGCTCATGCTTTCTTTCTCCCTGGCCATGGGGCAGGATGCCGCAATGAACACTGCGGGGACGAAAAACGGCTATGTAGGAGCGGAAACATGCAAAGAATGTCACGAAAAACAATATGAAACGTATTCAAAATCAGTCCATTTCAAAAAAACCGTAAAAGGACCCGAGTCCCAGGATGCCTGTGAAACCTGTCACGGTCCAGGGGCTAAGCATGTTGAAAAAGGCGGTGGCCGAGGTGTTGATATTTTTGCCTTCAATAAAGATGTGGACCCGAAAGCCAGATCTGCCAAATGTCTCGCCTGCCACGAGGAAACCCATCAGCTCACGAATTGGGAGTTAAGTAAACACAACAGTGAAGACATCGCCTGTAATGATTGTCATTCACCCCATAACATGCAACCCAAATTCCTCAAGGAGCCTCAACCCACCCTGTGCTTCCAATGTCATAAAGATATTCGCTCACAGGCGTACAGGCAATCTCACCATCCCATCAGGGAGGGCTTGATCAAATGCACCGATTGCCATGATCCGCACGGCACCTTCAGCGAAAACCAGATCAAAACCGATTCGGTCAACGAGCTCTGTTTCAAGTGTCATGCGGACAAGAGAGGTCCTTTCATGTTCGAGCATCCGCCGGTCGAGGAAAACTGCCTGAACTGCCATACACCGCACGGAAGCAATCATTCCAAGCTTCTCGTGAGCAATGTTCCGCAACTCTGTCAGAGCTGCCATGACGCAAGCAGGCATCCTGGAACCCCGTATACATCGTTCTCGACATTTGCCGGCAGCAGTCCGAGCAACAAGATGTACGCACGGGCGTGTCTGAACTGTCACTCCAACATTCACGGCAGCAACGCCTCATCGTCACTAGGCCAGGCCTTTACAAGATAGGAGGTCCGAAATGAAAAAACGGATGATTTTAGTGAGTGCGAGCTTGATGATCCTTCCTGTTTTTCCAGTGTTTGCGGCCGAAGGCACTTTTAATGGCGATGTTGGTGTCTCGGTTCAGTACGTGCATATCGACGGGAGCAAAGCCAAATTCAATGAATACCGGGATCAGATGGACGGAGTTTACACAAGGGCTCTGTTGAAATATGACTCGGATGACCTTTTTGTCAATGGCGAAGCCTCGGATATCGGCTATAAAACGCAGTATTACAAGGTTGAGGGGGGGAGATACGGCCTGTTTAAGGCATATTTTAATTTTACTGAAATTCCCCACAACATGACGTTCGGAGCTAAAACCTTTTATACAGGTGCCGGCTCGGACCACTTAACCTTCACTTCTCCGATTCCCCCGGTTTCAGATTGGAATGTTTTTGATTATAAAACCGACAGGCAGAAATATGAGGCAGGTTTTTCTATGGACATGGCGAAGCCGTTTTTCTTCAGCGTTTCGGTTCCCCATGAGGAAAAAACGGGTACCTATCCCATAGCCGCGGCGATTGGGTCGAGTGTCAACCCCGGCTCGTCCATTGCCGAACTCCCGGCGGTCATCGATTATACCACCAATTCGTTGAACGTGCTGGCCGGGTATGCAAAGAATCCGTTCTTTGCCGAAGTGAGTTTTTTCTACAGCAAGTTCGACAATTCCAATTCGGTCCAGTATTTTGATCGACCCACCGGCACCCCGCTTGGATCCTCTTCTGTTTCCGATGCTTATGCCTTGCCACCGGATAACGATGCCTATAAGGTTGCCTTTAAAGGGAGTGCCCAGTTACCCATGCACAGCCGGTTCAGCATGAACGTGTCTACGGGCAGGATGAATTCGGATGAGAATGTGCTGCTTGCTTCTACGAGTACGTTCGGCCCTGTTTTTCACGGCAAGGTCGATACCAACAATGTGGATCTGATCTTGATCTCCCACCCCGTGCGTCTGCTCAATGCCAGAATCGACTATAAGTATTACGAGAGAAAAAATAATTCCGACGAGCTGACGATTGACGGCGCTACAAACGATCTTCTGGGTTATAAGAAAAACAAGTTCGGGATCGATCTGGGGTGGAATCTGCCTGCAAAATTCAACCTGGACACCGCCTATTCCTATCTGAAAATGCAAAGGCAATTTACGGACGTTCTTCCAGATACCAAAGACAACACGCTTTCCGCAGAACTGCGGTGGCGCGGACTCGATTACATGACCCCGAAAATCAGCTATAAGTATATGAATCGGGATGCCGATCATGTCGAGGCCGATCCCACGGATATCGAGGCCTATATCTGGAGATACGACGTGGCGCCGCAAAATCAAAATACCGTTAAGGCGTCCGTGGATATCTATCCGATCCCGGAACTCGATATGACCATCGGCTATAAATACGTCTATACGGATTATAAGGACACGATTCTGGGCCTGAGGAGCACCAAGAGCAACCAGCTTAACTTGGATGTCGGGTACAATATCGGCAAAATCGCTCGGGTAAACGGATATTTCGATCTGGAACTCAATAAAGACTATCAATTCCAGAGAACCTTCGGCGTAACCGGCAGTCCGAACCCCGCTACCCAAGATGCGACGGACTACAACTGGGATGTGACGTTTAAGGACAACAGCTACAACTGGGGATTGGGAACCGAGGTTTACCTGATGCCCAAAAGGCTCACCCTCATGCTACAGTATGACGATGTCAAATCCAACGGCAATGCGGATTTCACGTATTTATTTGCCCCTGCTCTTACCCGAGGAATGACGAACGACAACCTCGACATCGGGCAATGGGACGATTACCGGTTGACTTCGTTCTCGGCAAAGCTCAGGTACATTCCCCAGGCGACCCCTTATATATTCACAGTCGGGTACGCTTATGAGCACTACACGTATGATGATGCCCGGTATGCGGATTATATGATGGTTCAAGGATCAAACTATTTAACCGGGGCCTATATGGATCCCAACTATACGGCGCACGTGATTTTTGCTGCGGTTGACTACAGGTTCTAGCAAGAAATTCGAATAAACAGCTACCCAGGACAAAACAAGGATAAAAAAAGGCTGCTCGGAAGAGCAGCCTTTTTTTATCTCAATACTTCCGGATTATAAATCCGGCATCACCCTTGACTTACGTGACAAGGGAGACATCCTTTCCATTTTTCTCTTAATTCCGGATTCTTCGCTTTCATTTGATTGTGACAGGTTCTGCACCGTGCATGGGCGGCATCCTTGAAAGTGTCGAGCTTGACTATCCCTTTTTCTTCGTCATTTTCACTCGGCATTCCGGATCCTTTATAATGACAATCCTCACACTTTTGAATTTTCATTCCCTCAACATATGGGCTCTGTTTTCCGTCTTTTTTCGTGTGATGGCAAGTACCGCATTTATATATTTTTTGGTGAAGAGCATGGGGAAACTTGGCAGGTTTCGGAACGGGGGCTTTGTCTTTAGTCGCCAGGAGTTCCATTTCCGCCGGCCCTTTATTGATATCCGCAGCAAAACCTGCGGGGCTATAGGCCCAGAGTACAGCTGTCAGCATCATCCCGAAAATAAATATCCTGTTGATCATACGTTCGCCTCCTTGATTAAAGAGTTGTTTTGGTGGGCTTCTTTTGCTGCGGAATTGAACATGAAGCGCTTCCCTCTGCGCCTGGAACACAGTGTCGATCGTCTTCTGTCGTACTTTTATGCTATGATAAAATTATGCGGGATATGAGTTGTGGATCGTTAACTTAAAACGCTGGACTGATTATCCGATAGAGATGTGCCGAATGTCAAGGGATTTAGGCTCTTAGAAAAAATATTAGTATGTCTAACCAAGTAAATATGGAAAGAAAACCGTCAAATCGGGAGCTTTTGGCTCGAGTGGAAGAACTGGAGAAAAAACTTCAAGAAAAGGAAACGGCAGTGATTGGCGAGCCATCCTGCTCCCAACATGTTAAATCAAATGTCCCTATGCCATCCAGGGAAGAGCTCATCGACCGGTTACGCTTTGTACAGACCCTGTTCGACACAATTCCCAACCCGGTTTTTTACAAGGACAAAAACGGGATCTACCTTGGTTGCAATCAATCTTTTTCCAATCAGATCTTGGGAATTCCGCCGGAGCTGATTATCGGACGGTCTCTCTACGATCTTCCCGATGTGATTCCCAAAGAACAGGCGGATGTCTATTTTCAGCAGGACCAGGAGCTTCTGCAAAATCCCGGATCCCAATTTTATGAAACGAAGGTTCGTTGTTCTGATGGAATCTTTCGGGATTTTGTTTTTTATAAAGCGACCTATTCAAACATGTCCGGGAATGTGGCCGGCATTGTGGGACTTATGCTCGATGTCACGGAGAGAAACAGGATTCAGCTGGCATTAAGGGAGAGTGAAGAAAAATACCGCTCCATGATGGAATCGATGAACGATGCCGTCTATATTTGCGATCCCGACTACCGGATTTCCTATCTGAATCCGAAAATGCTGGACCGTATCGGATACGATGCGGTTGGCCTGAAGTGTCATCAGGTCCTGCATAACATTGAAAGTCCCTGTTCCTGGTGTTCCTTCGAACGGGTGAGGGAAGGGGAAATGGTGGAAATCGAAGTCGTCAGCCCCAGGGACGGTCATACCTATATTGTAACCAATTCTCCCATCTTTCATCAGGACGGCTCGATTTCAAAGATGACCATTTATAGGGACATCACCCAGAGAAAAAGAGTGGAAGAAGAGTTGTTGATGGCAAAAAAAATTGAGGCGACAGGTGTTTTTGCCGGTGGTATCGCCCATGACTACAACAATCTCCTGCTCATCATTCTTGGCAACCTTCTCATGTTGAAAAAGGAAATGGATGCGGTTTCCGAGCCATACCAGCTGTTGCAATTTGCTGAAAAAGCGGCCCAAAAAGCTGCAAAGCTGACCAGGCGCCTGTTGGCGTTCACCCATGGTGAATCGTTGACCTTGGAGAAACGTGACCTGGAGCGGATGCTTAAAGATATCGTAAGTGGTGTTGATCGCAAGAAGAAGTACGCCATAGAATTGCGTTTTCCGGCTGAATTGAAGATGGTTTATGCCGATGCCAGCCTCATGTCCATCGTGATGATGAATATTATCACCAATGCCATGGAGGCCATGGAAAACGGCGGCACCATCTCCATCAAAGTCGCCGATGTTTTCATAGACAGCTCATCAGAGCAGATGCTGAATGCCTTGATCGAGAATCCCGGCGATTATGTCTCTATTTCCGTGACCGATAGCGGAACGGGAATAGCAAAGGAGGTCCTGCCGAAGATCTTCGATCCGTATTTTTCCACAAAACGGAGAGGTGACAAAAAAGGCCTGGGTTTGGGACTGTCCATAAGCTATTCAATCATCAGAAAACATTCCGGTGCCATCCTCGTGGAATCGAAGGAGGGAGCCGGGACAACGATTGCCATCTATCTTCCGGTCCGGCAGTGAGGGCAAAAAGGGAATCGTGAGAAAATCCACTAAACCGCAGGGGACTGACTCTCTTTGCCAGTTGGGCTGAGATCATTGGAACATGGACAGCAGGACACCGGCGGACACGGCGGAGCCGATCACCCCGGCAACATTCGGGCCCATGGCATGCATCAGCAGGAAGTTGGAAGGGTTCTCGCGTTGTCCAACCACCTGGGATACGCGGGCCGCCATTGGTACCGCCGACACACCTGCCGAGCCGATAAGGGGGTTTATGCCGCCTCCCATGATCTTGTTCATCAACTTGGCAAGCAGTACTCCCGCAGCCGTACCGATGCCGAAGGCTGTGATGCCGAGAATAAGAATGGCAATAGTTTGAATCTTAAGAAAGTTTTCTGCTGTCGCAGTTGCTCCGACGGACATGCCGAGAAAGATGGTAATCGTATTGATCATTGCGTTTTTCGCAGTATCCTCCAGGCGGGCAACAACACCGCATTCCCTGAAAAGGTTACCCACCATGAGCATGCCGATCAACGTCGTGGCGGGAGGGACGATGAGTGCCGTGATGATGGTGACGACAATGGGAAAAAGGATTTTTTCTTTTTTGGAAACAATCCTCAGTTGCGTCATCTCTATGGATCTCTCTTCTTTGGTGGTCAGCAGTTTCATGATGGGCGGCTGGATAATCGGGACCATGGCCATATAGGAATAGGCGGCAATGGCAATGGAGCCCAAAAGATGAGGGGCAAGCCGGGAAGAGAGAAATATGGCCGTCGGTCCGTCTGCACCTCCGATGATACCGATGGAAGCGGCCTCCTGAGCGGTAAAGAGGCCGGAGGCTATGGCGCCCATAAAGGTGATAAAGATGCCGAATTGGGCGGCCGCACCAAGAAGCAGAGATTTCGGGTTGGCGATCAACGGGCCGAAATCCGTCATGGCGCCGACGCCGAGAAAGATCAAAGGCGGAAATATTCCCAAATGATCCCCTTGGAAGAGGTAATACATCAGGCCGCCGGGCTGGGCAGTATCGATGAGCTTGTCTTTGATTTCCATAATGGGCAGAGCCATCATGTCGGCAAGAGGCAGGTTCGTCAGCAACACGCCGAAAGCAATGGGGACGAGAAGTAAGGGCTCGAATCCTTTGACGATGGCCAGATAGAGGAGAAGGCAGGATATGCCGATCATCAGGATCGCGCCGAAGTTCAGGTTGAACAAGCCCATACTGTGGGTGAAATCCACTAACGCTTGGTACATACTATCTCCTTTTTAATTAGGAGAGAACCATTAAGACATCCCCGGCATTTACCGAGGCCCCTTGACTGACATTGACCTGAATCACAGTGCAATCATGGGGAGCCATTATCTCGTTTTCCATCTTCATGGCTTCGAGGATCATCAATGTTTGCCCTTTGGTAACCGCCTGACCGGGTTTAACTTTGACATCGAGAAGAGTCCCGGGCATTGGAGCTGCAATTGTTTGCTCTCCTGCATGTACAGGGGCAGACGCCGCGGTTTTCGGCGCGGCTTTCATGCTTGGTTTTTCAGATGAGGCATGTGGGGCGGGCGGAGCGGCCTTTGCCGGAGATGGACTAGTTTTTTTGCTGATTTCTTCCACTTCCACTTCATACTCGTTGTCGTTGACACGAATTTTGAACACCCTCATTTGCGATCACCTCCCTTTAAAGTCTCGTATTCATTTGCTCGATAATTCCCGTCTGGTTCCATGGTGATGACGGTTCTTCGATTTTTCTTATATTGCGGATTCGTATTTCTCCAGTGGAACTCTGCATCATCATTGCAACTGCTGCCGATATGACGGCAATAAGTTCTCCATCGTTATGACTGTGTTGAGGAGAAGCAGTGCTCTCGGAAATGGATGCAACCTGTGGCTGCATTGATGTTCTTTCGGTCTTTACGGTTAATTTGGCTAAGAGATATATAACAAATTGAAGGGTCACGAGAGAAAGGAAGGTTATCCCCATGCCGAAAAGGGTAACCATAACCCCGCCCCACATTTTCTGGGAAAACGAGAGGGCTTTCATCGTCTCCGGATTTGCCAGTTGCGTCAAAATGTCTGCGGCCATGGTGATTTCCCTTTTTAAAGTGGTATGTTCCCGTGTTTTTTTGCAGGACGTTTCTCTCGTTTGCCTTCCAACATCGAGAAGGCGTCGATGATCCGCTGCCGAGTGGCACGCGGTTCGATCACGTCATCAACGAAACCTCTTTCGGCCGCTTTGTACGGAGTGGCAAACTCAGCCTCGTATTCTCCGAGGATCTTCTGCCTTGTTGCAGCTTTGTCCTCGGCTTTTTCAATATCATGTTTGAAGATGATGTTGACCGCGCCGTCCGAACCCATGACCGCCACCTCCGCAGTGGGCCAGGCAAAGACCATATCGGCTCCAAGTGATTTCGAGCACATGGCCACATAGGCGCCGCCATAGGCCTTCCTGGTGATCAGAGTTACCTTGGAAACAGTAGCTTCACTGTAGGCGTAGAGTATTTTAGCGCCATGACGGATGATGCCGCCGTACTCTTGGTTTGTTCCGGGAAGAAATCCGGGGACGTCGACTATTGTAAGCAACGGAATATTAAAGGCGTCGCAAGTACGGATGAAACGTGCTGCCTTGTCGCCTGCATTCATATCGAGACAGCCTGCCATCATATTGGGTTGGTTGGCGATAATCCCAACCGAACGGCCATACACCCGAACAAGGGCGGTGATCAGGTTTTTGGCGAAGTAAGGTTGGTATTCCATAAGACTGTCTGGATCGGTAATAGCTGCAATTACATCCAGCATATCATATGGCTTATTGGGACTATCAGGAATGATGGCGTCAAGTTCTTCAACCATCAGGTTCGGATCGATGTCGGTTTCCGCCGCGGGGGCTTTTTCCATATTATTCGATGGGAGATAGCCAAGCAGCCTGCGGATTGAATCGATGCAATCCTGATCGGAGTCGGCGATAAAGTGCACATTTCCGCTGACGCTGTTATGCGTCATGGCTCCACCGAGATCCTCTGAGGAGACCTGTTCGCCGGTGACAGCCTTGATGACCTGAGGACCGGTGATGAACATCTGCGAGGTTTTGTCCACCATGAAGATGAAATCAGTGAGCGCAGGTGAATAAACGGCTCCGCCTGCACAGGGACCCATGATAGCCGAGATTTGAGGAATAACTCCGGAATAAATGGAATTTCTGAAAAAAATATCGCCATAGCCTGAGAGCGCGTCCACCGCCTCCTGGATCCTGGCGCCTCCTGAATCGTTTAAACCGATGATCGGGGCGCCGACTTTGACTGCGGCATCCATGGCTTTCACGACCTTCTTTGCATGCATTTCTCCGAGTGCTCCACCGGTTATGGTGAAATCCTGGGAGAAGGCATAGACCAGTCTGCCGTCGACCCTGCCGTATCCGGTGACGACGGATTCACCTTCAAGACCAAGTTTGTCCATGCCGAAATTCGTACATCGATTTTTAACAAAGGCATCAAGCTCGATGAAGGTTCCCTCGTCAAAGAGATACTCGAGCCGCTCGCGTGCCGTCATTTTTCCCTGGGAATGCTGCTTGTCGATTCTTTTTTGGCCGCCCCCAAGGGCAATTTTTTCCTTTTTGTTGAGCAGATACTCTGTTTTCTCAAAGGACATATTTCACACTCCCTTCTTATGATACGGCGACAATTGTCGGTGGTGTATATTGCCTTCCAGCATATCGTTACATGTCGCAGCGCCAAGCGAGTTGCGTATCGCTTTCTCTACTTTCGCTGACGGCAAATAGGGCTTCCGCTGGGCACTCGAAAAAAAATGTTTTTTTGAGTAGATGTCAGCAAGACGTTGAAATAGTATGATTTGTTACAACGTGGTAGTTTTGCTGCAGTATGGAAAAGAACAATGTTACGCCGTTTTACTAGGCTTTTTTTTATCTTGTCAAGAGAAAAAAGAAATCCATGATATTCCTTAAGGATTTTTTCATCCCCAACGGGAATCGGGTTCTTTATGCAGGACTGCTTGAGTTCACGGAGCCGAAGAGTTTGAACACCGCCGGAATCCTGTCAAGCCGCAGTTGACTTTCTCTTTTGTATCTATCATACTACCTTACCGGTAGGAACCTCTTTGATAACTAGAGCTCAAGTGTGGAAAACTCAGGAGAAAACATGTCTCTTCTTGTCCCCGTTTCCTGGGGAGAACTGCTGGATAAAATTACCATTCTGCAGATAAAAAGTGAGCGTATTGGGGATGCGGCCAAGCTGCGGAATATCCGGCACGAACTTGCCTCGCTCCTTTCAGTTCGCGATAACAGGATGCCCTTGCCCCGAGAGCTTGATGGGCTGGTTGTTTCTCTCCGCCAGGTTAATGAGCGCCTCTGGGAGATAGAGGACGCGATCAGACTCTGCGAAATGAAGAAAGATTTCGGGCCGGGATTCGTGGAATTGGCTAGGGCCGTGTATCACAACAATGATCGGAGGGCCGTCTTGAAATACCAAATCAATGCTCTGTTGGGCTCTTCCGTTATTGAAGAAAAATCCTACCAATCATATACCACCGGGAGCTGATACGTGCAGCGGATCCTGATCATCAAACTCAGCGCCTTGGGTGATATCATGCAGGCCGAGGGGGCGATGCACGACATCCGACTTCATCATCAGGGTGATGAAATAACCGTCATGACAACGCCTCCGTATCAACGTCTGATGGAACGTTGCCCATGGGTTGACGGAGTTTTTATCGACTACCGGAACAGCCGTTTGCGGCTGGGGCGTATGCTTGATCTGAGAAAGAGGCTGCGGGGAAGACATTTTCATCGGGTCTACGATTTGCAACAGGTTGGACGTACGCATTTTTATTACCGGTTTTTCATGCGGGGAATCCCATGGATGGGAGGTGCAACCGGTTGCTCCTGGTATTGCAGGCGTCCGTCTGACAGATGTGCTGCCGATCATTTTGCCCTAAGTCTTGCAAATGCCGGCGTTGAGGTGAGGCATACGAAACGCTGTGATGTTGCATGGATGGCGGATGATGTCGATGACCTTCTTGTCCGGGCCGGTCTTGATCGTTCCTTTGTGGTGCTGATACCCGGTGGATCCGCCGGTCATCCCGAAAAACGGTGGCCGTATTATTCAGAGCTTGCAGCGGAAATCATGGCTTCGGGGCTTCAGGTGGTGACCGTACCGGGGCCTGATGAGATGGAGCTCTGCCGTTCCATCGGCGGCACCATGTTACTCGCTGAAGACGGCAGATTTCTCGACATCTTCAAACTTGCCGGCGTACTCAAAAAGGCCTCCTTTGTCGTGGGGAACGATACCGGCCCGACGCATATCGCCGTTCATCTGCAGCTGCCGGGGCTTGCCCTGTTCAGCCGCCATATCCCCGCCACTTTTTCCGGCATTCAGCATGGCAGGTTCCATTGGATCGAAGAGCCGGACTTGCAGGACCTTCCCGTTTCGACGGTCAAAGATC
>JBJKQT010000187.1:0-39943 GCA_046705065.1 Desulfocapsaceae bacterium | reverse complement strand
CAGCACCCGGATCGATTACCCCGCACACGAAGTTCAAGGCTGAATGTTATATACTGGGCAAGGAAGAGGGAGGGCGTCACACGCCGTTCTTCAATGGGTATCGCCCGCAGTTTTATTTCCGGACCACGGATGTGACGGGAGTTGTGACGTTACCCGAGGGCGTAGAGATGGTAATGCCCGGCGACAACGTTTCGATCAGCGCCGAACTGATTACACCGATCGCGATGGATGTGGGACTGCGATTTGCCATCCGTGAAGGCGGTCGTACGGTAGGAGCTGGTGTTATCAGTGAAATTATTCAGTAAAGGTGAACGATGATACCTACAGAAAAAATACGCATTCGGCTGAAGGCCTATGATCATAAATTACTTGATCAGTCCACATCCGAGATTGTTGAGACAGCCAGGCGGACTGGGTCAGCAGTTGCAGGACCCATTCCTCTGCCTACATCGGTGAATAAATTCTGCGTCTTGCGATCACCCCATGTGGATAAGAAGTCCAGGGAGCAATTTGAAATGAGAACGCATCGCCGTTTGCTCGATATACTGGAGCCGACGCAACAGACCATAGATCTGTTAATGAAACTCGAGCTCTCCGCGGGTGTGGACGTAGAGATCAAGCTGCCCTAATCGAAAGTGTCCATGTAAATTGAAGCATCAGGTAATATTATGCCAAAGACAATAGGAATATTGGGTAAAAAGGTTGGAATGACGCGCGTTTATAGTGAATTAGGTGAAGCGACACCTGTCACTGTAATCGAGGCAGGCCCATGCAAGATACTTCAGGTGAAATCAGTGGCCAAAGATGGATACAATGCTATCCAGGTTGGCTTTGAACACAAAAAGCAATCTAGAATTAATAAACCCCTGTCCGGTCATTTTCAAAAAACCGGCTCCGATGGTTTTTATCACATTCGCGAATTCAGGGTTGATGATTCTGAAAGCTACAAAGCCGGCGATGATATTACGCTTGAGGCGATTTTTAAAATTGGCGACTTTGTAGATGTCCAAGGAGCAAGTAAAGGACGCGGTTTCCAAGGTGTTGTAAAACGCCACGGGTTTAAAGGAGGCCGAGATACGCACGGATCAAATTTCCACCGCGCTCCAGGCTCAATTGGATGCAGCGCATGGCCCTCCAGGGTTATCAAGGGAAAGAAACTTCCCGGAAGAATGGGTAATGAAACTGTTGTTAAGAAGAATGTTAAAGTGATCGATATTCGTTCCGAAGAAAACATAATCATTCTGAAGGGACCGGTGCCGGGTGCTAAGAACGGCCTCTTGAAAATCTATTCCAAATAAGAAACGAGGAACTTGATCCGGTTCAGGGAGATAGTAATGTCAATTGTAAATATATATAACACCCGAAACGAAAAGGTCGGCGAAATAGGATTGAACCAGGAGATCTTCGAGGTTGAGGTAAAAGAACATTTGCTTCACGATGTTGTCAGGATGCAACTTGCCGGTCGTCGAGCAGGAAATGCATCTACTAAGACCCGGGTAGAAGTGAGTGGTAGCGGTTCGAAACCTTGGCGTCAAAAAGGCACCGGTCGGGCTCGTTCAGGAAGCCGTAGGTCGCCGCTTTGGCGTGGGGGCGGCGTGGTTTTTGGGCCGAAGCCCCGCGATTACAGTTTCAAATTGAACCGAAAGGTAAAGAAACAAGCACTGGCAATGGCCATGAGCGCGAGATTGCAGGAAGGAAATCTCGTTGTCCTCGATGCCTTTGAGATGGAGGCGATAAAAACGAAGGACTTTGTCAATATCATGGATGTATTGCAGATAGACAACGGCATAATTATAACGGACCAAGTAAATGAGAAGCTACACAAATCATCACGAAATGTTAATGGTTACAAGGTCCTTTCGATAGATGGTTTAAATGTTTACGATATTCTTTTGCACAAAAAACTGGTACTGGTTCAGCCGGTTATCGAAAGCCTTGAAAAGAGGTTGATGTCATGAAAAATTTATATGATGTGCTTCAAGGACCCCGACTCACCGAGAAAGCCTCCACCTTACAGGAATTGAATGGACAGGTTGTCCTCAAGGTGAATCCAAAGGCAAACAAGATAGATATTAAAACGGCGGTTGAAAAAATGTTCAATGTCAAAGTAAAAGACGTTCGAACCGCACGAATTCACGGGAAGCAGAAAAGAGTTGGACGTTTTGTCGGTTTCACCAATAATTGGAAAAAGGCGTATATAACTCTTTCAGAAGGCGAAATCAATTTCGCTGACGAGTTATAATTGCACACGTCTGAAAAAGAGAAATTTCAGCAACCCGTAAATGATATTCTATCTTAATTTAGAGATGATGGAGCGATTGGGAAATCATGGCAATTAAAACATATAAACCAACATCGGCTGGCAAGCGTCACCATGTATCTATACAGGACCGCACCTTGTCGAATAAATCTCCGGAAAAAAGTCTTGTCACGAGTTTGTCAAAAACCGGAGGACGAAATAATTATGGACGAGTAACTTCCCGGCATATCGGCGGTGGTCATAAAAGAAAATATCGTATTATCGATTTCAAAAGAAATAAAACGGATATTGCAGCCAAGGTCATAGGCATCGAATACGATCCGAACAGGTCGGCAAATATCGCTCTTTTGAGTTATGCCGATGGTGAGAAAACCTATATTCTCGCTCCGGACGGAATTTCTGTAGGTGATCAAATTATAGCCGGAGACAATGTAGATATCCAGCCGGGCAATTGCCTTCCGTTAATCAATATTCCTTTGGGTACCGTCATCCATAATATTGAGATGAAAATCGGAAAAGGTGCTCAAATGGTGCGGAGCGCCGGAACCTCGGCACAGCTCATGGCCAAAGAAGGTAATTACGTGCTTGTTCGGCTACCGTCCGGAGAGGTAAGAAAATTCAACAAGCTTTGCAGAGCCTGTATCGGTCAGGTCGGCAACAGGGAACACGAGAGCGAGAAGCTCGGCAAGGCAGGCAGAAAGCGGTGGCTTGGAAAACGGCCACACGTTCGTGGTGTCGCCATGAACCCTGTTGATCATCCAATGGGCGGTGGCGAAGGCAAAAGCTCCGGTGGACGTCATCCATGTACTCCTTGGGGTTATCCGACGAAAGGATATAAGACCCGGACAAATAAGTCTACAGACAAGTTTATTGTTAAGAAGAGATCATAAAATACAAGGAGTAGAGAATGTCTCGTTCAATAAAAAAAGGGCCGTTCATTGATGATCATCTTTTGAAAAAGGTCGTAAAGGCCAACGAAAGCGGCTCAAGAAAGGTTATTAAAACATGGTCCAGACGATCGGAAATTAGCCCGGAAATGGTAGGGTTGACCTTTGCGGTACATAATGGAAAAAAATTTATACCAGTCTTTGTTTCTGAAAACATGGTAGGTCACAAGCTCGGCGAGTTTTCGCCGACCAGGACTTTTTACGGTCATGCATCGGATAAGAAAGGTAAGAAATAATCAGAAACATACTGTTTATGGAAGGAATCATTCAGGAGTAAAACCATGGAAGCAAAGGCTGTAGGAAAATATATACGAATATCACCTCAAAAGGCGAGACTCGTTGCAGATGTGGTGAGAGGGATGGGGGTCGACAATGCTCTGACGACACTCCGATTTATGCCCAAGAAAGGTGCCGGCATTTTGAGAAAAGTTATTGAATCCGCTGTTGCCAATGCAACACAGAATGACCAGATCGACGTCGACACCCTGTATATTAAAAAAATCTTCATTGACGGCGGACCGTCACTTAAAAGGATCAGCCCTCGCGCAATGGGGAGGGCAACAGGTATTATAAAAAGAACGAGTCACATTACAGTTGTTCTCGATGAAGAGTAAAAAAGATAGCTACTCTTACAATGGTGTGATACCTAATTAACTTATTATACAATGAAATTTGTTGGAGGACTGTTTTGGGGCAAAAGGTTAATCCATTAGGACTGAGACTGAATATAACCCGGACATGGGATTCGATTTGGTATGCGGACAAAGATTATTCGGCATACTTTATTGAGGATCAGAAAATCAGAAAGTTTCTGAAGAAGCGACTCCATCACGCCGGCCTCGCCAAAATCATCATTGAGCGCACCGGAGATAAGGTACGCGTCAAGCTTTTCACAGCCAGACCCGGCATTGTCATTGGCAAGAAAGGTAATGAGATTGAGGCGTTGAAAGAAGATTTAGAAAAACTAATCAACAGAAGAGTAACCCTCGATATTCAGGAAGTTCGCAGACCGGAGGCGGACGCGCAGCTGGTTGCAGAAAGCGTGGCGTCTCAACTCATTCGTAGAGTTGCTTTCCGACGGGCTATGAAAAAGGCAGTGAGTTCCGCCCTTCGCTTTGGAGTTCAAGGGATCAAAATCTCATGTTCAGGCCGCCTTGGCGGAGCTGAAATGTCCAGATGTGAATGGGTGCGTGAAGGAAGAGTCCCTCTTCATACGCTGAGAGCTGATGTCGACTATGCTCTTGCCGAGGCTAATACCACATATGGAATTATCGGGGTTAAGGTCTGGATATTTAAAGGTGAGGTACTGAACGAGCTGGATGCTGCTGCAAACGGTTAAGTATGCGGTTGAACGGCTTAAATCAGTATAAAAATATGGGGTAAAAGATGTTAAGTCCAAAGAAAGTAAAACATAGAAAGGTTTTCAAAGGGAGAATGAAAGGCGTCTCACATAATGGCTCATCAATTTCCTTTGGTGAATACGCTTTGAAAGCCCTCGATTGTGGAAAAATCACGGCTCAGCAGATAGAGGCTGCCCGTATTGCGATCAACAGAAAAATTAAGCGTGGCGGTAAGGTATGGATACGCATATTTCCCGACAAGCCAATTACCAAAAAGCCTGCTGAAACCCGCATGGGCAAGGGAAAAGGAAACCCAGAATATTGGGTAGCCCCGATAAAACCCGGAAGAATCCTCTATGAGTTAGGAGGGATCGACGAGGAGTTAGCCGTACGTGCGTTAACGCTGGCTGGAAATAAGCTTCCTTTTGCAACCAAGGTCATCTCAAAGAGGACAACATTATGAAAGCAAGCGAATTGAGAAAAATGTCTAATGATGAATTGGTTAAAAAAGAGAAAGAATTACGAGAAGAGTTGGGTAATCTTGCTTTCAAACACCGGATAAGGCCATTGGAGAATCCGGCGAAAATGAGACAACTCAAAAAAGATATAGCAAGAATAGTTACTTTGTACAAAGAAAAGTCAAACAATTAAGATCGGAGAGCGAAATCGAATCATTTTAAAAATCTTCGCCAGACAACTTCTCGAATAGATCATATTATGAGTGAAATAAAAAAAGCCAAAAAGACAAGAACCGGTTCTGTTGTCAGCAACAGAATGGAAAAAAGTGTCGTCGTCCGCGTTGAGCGCAAGGTACGCCATAAGCTCTATGGAAAGTATATGAAGACGAGCGTCAAGTATCTCGCCGATGATCCCGACAATATCTGTAATATCGGTGACACGGTACTTATAGAGGAATGTCGTCCGCTGAGCAAGAAAAAGCGATGGCGGGTTCGGACCATACTTGAGCAAGCAGTATAATTCGATATTTTTAACAGGAATATCAATATATAGCGGCTGATGAAACATCAGGTGAAATTATGATACAGACAGAAACCATACTAAACGTCGCAGATAATTCCGGGGCCAAAAAAGTGCAGTGCATTCGTATCCTCGGCGGGACCAGAAAACGGTATGCCCATATCGGCGATGTTATAGTTGTGAGTGTGAAGGAAGCAATTCCGCATGCCAAGGTAAAAAAAGGCGATGTTATGAAGGCCGTTATTGTGAGAACGGCTAAAGAACTGAAGCGAATGGACGATACCTGGGTTAAATTTGATGAAAACGCAGCTGTTGTTCTGTCAGGAAGCGGCGAGCCAGTCGGCACCCGTATATTCGGACCGGTGGCAAGAGAGTTGAGAAATCAAGGTTTTATGAAGATTATCTCATTGGCACCAGAGGTGCTCTAACCCACTTTGACAAAGTTGAATCAAAATAGCTGGATTGAATAAAGGTATTGAAAATGGGACAGGGTAAAACATACCTGAAAAAGAATGATCAGGTTGAAGTTATTGCCGGTAAAGACAAAGGACGGGTCGGTAAAATTTTGAAAGTTCTTCCCGGATCTTCAAAAGCCGTTGTTGAGCGAGTCAACATAGTGAAGCGGCACACAAAACCGAGAGAGATGAATCAGCAGGGGCAGATAATTGAGAAAGAGGCACCAATACATGTCTCAAATCTTCAGCTTATATGTCCCGAGTGTACCAAAACCGGTCGGGTCGGCAGAAAAATTCTTGAAGATGGCACCAAGGTCAGATTTTGCAAAAGCTGCGGTGGAGCCATTGAAAGTAAAAAATAAGCAATGAATGAGGCTTAATTCAGGAGCTATACATGGGTACGCTGAAAGATTTATATAAAGATGAGTGTGTTCCTTCACTCATAAAGGAATTTGGATACAAGAATGCAATGCAAATTCCCAAGCTTGAAAAGGTTGTTATTAACATGGGGCTTGGTGAGGCAGTGCAGAATCCTAAAATTATTGAAGGGGCCGTTGAAGAATTAACCAAAATCGCAGGGCAGCGTGCTGTGGTAAGGAAAGCAAAAAAGTCCATAGCTACTTTTAAGTTGCGTGCTGGAATGCCAATCGGTTGTTGTGTCACATTGCGAGGTGAGAGGATGTACGGCTTTTTAAATAAGCTGATAAATATTGCTTTACCTCGAGTCCGTGACTTCAGAGGATTGTCGCCTAAGGGGTTCGACGGCCGGGGCAACTTTTCAATGGGAATAAAAGAGCAAATTATTTTTCCTGAAATAGACTACGATAAAATTGATAAAATTAAAGGCTTGAATATCTCCATTGTGACTTCGGCAGGGACAGATGAAGAAGGGAGGTCGTTGTTGAGACTGCTTGGAGTTCCTTTTAGGAAATAAGTTCTTTCATTATAATTTGATTTTTCCAATTAAATATTGATCAACTGGAGGCTGGCTTGGCTAAAAAATCGATTATTGCAAAGGCTCAACGAAAACCAAAGTTTGAGGTTAGAAAATATAACAGATGCCCTCTTTGCGGGCGGCCGCGCGGTTTTATAAGAAAATTTGGAGTATGCCGGATCTGTTTCAGAAAATTGGCGTCAAACGGTGAAATAACAGGTGTGACAAAGTCAAGCTGGTAGTATCGGGAACCGGTTTTTCTCCGAAATTTGTCTTACACTTGCAAAAATAAGGAGTGTTCGCTATGTCGATGAGCGATCCCCTGGCAGATATGATGACCAGGATTAGAAATGCTGTAATGGTAAAATTTGATACCGTTGAAATGCCTACTTCAAACGAAAAGGCAAGCATTGCAAAGGTGTTGAAGGAAGAAGGATATATCAACGACTTCCAGGTATCCTCAGAGGGAGTCCAGGGCAAGTTGACTATAAATCTGAAATATGGGCCCAACAGGGAATCCGTAATTACCGGAATTAAGAGAATCAGCAAACCCGGATTACGAAAATATGCGAAAGCCAATGCCCTGCCAACGGTATTGGACGGGCTCGGGATAGCAATCATTTCAACCTCGAAAGGCATTGTGACTGACAAGACTGCGAGGGATTTGAACACTGGTGGAGAGATTCTTTGTGAGGTTTGGTGAAACTCACAAAAAATGGAGGTAATAATGTCTCGTATTGGAAAACAACCAATTCCGGTTTCCTCCGGAATTCAGGTCCAGATCGATGGACAGCATATTGTAGTCAAAGGAAGCAAAGGAACCCTTGAGCGTGATATTATCCCGGACATTGAAGTTCAGCTTAACGGGAATGAAATCGTCGTCAATAACCGCGTCGAAAGCAAAAAAGTCAATGCATTTCGTGGATTGACAAGAACCCTAATCAATAACATGGTAATCGGTGTCGATAAAGGGTTTTCCAAAGTTTTGCTCATTGAAGGCGTTGGCTATAAGGCAAGCGTTGCAGGCAACAACCTGACTTTGAATGTCGGGTACTCAAATCCGGTAGAGTTTGCTCTGCCGAAGGGCGTCAATGCAACGGTCGATGGTAATACAAAGATTGTCCTTGATTCAATTGACAAGGATTTGCTCGGCTTAACTGCATCTCGTATTCGTAATATCAGAAAACCTGAACCTTATAAAGGGAAGGGAATTCGATACGAGACGGAACATATCGTAAGAAAGGTTGGAAAGGCCGCAGGCAAGTAGGGCTCTGTACTGAGTCTTATGATAAAAGCATTTATATGGTAATACTACAATGACCAAGACGAATTCCAAAATTACGGCGAGGGCTAAGCGAGTAAGCCGGATTCGAAAAAAGATAAGCGGTACTGGCGAACGGCCCCGTCTTACCGTTTTTAAGAGCAATAAACATATATACGCCCAAATCATTGACGATGTCCAACACAAGACCTTGGTGGCCATGTCCACCGTCGAAAAAGGTTTCGAACCGGGCGATGAGAAAGGAAAACAAGGTGCTGCTAAGGTTGTAGGAAAGACTATTGCCGAGAGGGCCATAGCCAAAGGCATTGAGAAAGTAGTGTTTGATCGAAGCGGCTATCTTTACCACGGACGTGTAAAATCGCTTTCCGAAGGTGCTCGGGAAGGTGGTCTTCAATTTTAATGAATTTGTTAATTATGGGGGTGTCCCTTGTCTGATTTTAAACGTTCTAAAAGTGAAACTACTGAAGAACTGATCGAAAAAATCGTCTATATCAATCGAGTTGCAAAAGTTGTGAAAGGTGGGCGCAGATTCAGCTTTAGTGCTATAGTTGTCGTTGGCGACGGTAAAGGTAAAGTTGGCTATGGCTTAGGCAAGGCAAATCAGGTTCCCGAAGCGATTCGAAAGGGAGTGGAGCGTGCCAAAAAAGATATGGGGCCTGTTTCCCTCACATCATTATCCATTCCTCATCAGATAGTCGGTAGGTACGGTGCGGGAAAGGTTCTTCTCAAACCTGCTTCTGCTGGAACCGGTGTTATTGCAGGTGGTCCGGTTAGAGCGGTGCTCGAGGCTGCAGGTGTGTCGAACATTCTCACCAAATGCCTTGGTTCTCACAATCCTCACAACATGGTTAAGGCCACATTGGACGGATTGCGTAGCTTGCGTTCTGCTAGCGCCATTGCCGAGCTTAGAGACAAAACGGTAGATGAAATCGCAAGTTAAGGAAGTTTATTTGATTGTTCTACCGAGATAATTTTTCGAATTTTTCTTATATATTTAAAACAATAGGTAGTAAAATGGCCGAGACAATTAAAGTAACTCTGGTCAAGAGTAGCATCGGAAGCATACAGAAAATACGTGCTACCTTGGTCGGTCTGGGACTTACAAAAATGAACAAGACTGTTATCCGAAAAGATACTCCTGAAATTCGTGGCATGATTGCCAAAGTGAGTCATCTTGTCCGTATAGAGGAGGCCTGACATGATAACTTTAGGTAATCTTTCTCCTAATCAGGGGGCAAATAAAAATAAAAAGCGTGTCGGCCGCGGATACGGTTCAGGAAACGGAAAAACCGCAGGACGCGGTCATAAAGGTGCTCGTGCTCGTTCAGGGTTCAAGAGCAAACCTGGTTTTGAAGGTGGACAAATGCCGTTGCAAAGGCGGCTTCCCAAAATCGGATTTAAAAACAAGTTTACTAAAGAATTCGCTATCATTTCCCTCTCTCAGTTGAATAAGTTCGACGAAAATACAGAGGTTACTGCCGAAATATTGGTACAATCCGGGCTAATAAAAAAGAATCAAATGGTAAAAGTGCTTGCCAACGGTGAAATCAGTAAAGCTGTCAAAGTAAAAGTTGATGCGATAAGTGCAGGAGCCAGATCAAAAATAGAATCTGCCGGCGGGTCCGTTGAAATTGCAGCAAAAATTGAATAGACATCCTCTGTTAGCTTTATTTCATACGATTTTGCAGATAAATCAATTCAACAAGAGCTGTTAGCGCTTTGTTGAAATCGGGTATAAAAAATGAGTGGATTGCAGCAGGCAGCCAATATTCCTGAGCTTCGGCGAAGGATATTTTTTACTATAATTATGCTGGCAGTGTACAGGATCGGGGTTCAGATTCCGACACCTGGCATCAATGCAGAAGCACTGGCCGCCTTTTTTCAAAAGAATGCTTCGACCTTATTCGGGATGTTCAACATGTTCTCAGGTGGAGCGTTGACGAAGTTCTCCATATTTGCCCTGGGAATCATGCCGTATATTAGCGCATCGATTATCATTCAGCTTCTTACGGTAGTTATCCCGCAACTCGAAGCCTTGAATAAGGAAGGTGAAGCCGGTCGACGTAAAATCACCCAGTATACGCGATATGGAACTGTTGGATTATCGCTTATTCAAAGCGCCTTCATTGCTAGAGGACTTGAGGGGATGTCCGGGCCCAACGGAGCAGCTATTGTAATAGCACCCGGGTTGCAATTTCTTTTCATGACCGTTCTCACGCTCACGTCGGGTACTGCGTTTATTATGTGGCTGGGTGAACAGATGACGGAACGCGGAATAGGCAACGGGATTTCATTAATCATTTTTGCGGGAATCGTGGCTCGTGGGCCATCCGCACTTGTAAACTCCATTGAGCTAATAAAAGCAGGCGATATAGCGGTATTTTTTATCCCGATATTTTTAGCCTTCATGTTCTTTATCGTGGCCTTGATCGTCTTTTTCGAAACCGCACAGAGAAAAATTCCGATCCAATATGCAAAAAGGGTGATCGGGCGGAAAATGTACGGCGGTCAGAGTAGTCATCTGCCTCTAAAAATCAACATCTCTGGAGTTATCCCTCCTATATTTGCCTCGTCGATCATGATGTTTCCTGCAACGATAGGGAGTTTTGTTCAGGTTGACTGGGTTAGGAGGGCGTCTGCGGCACTTTCGCCCGGAACTCCTTACTATTACGTGCTCTATGTCGGGATGATCGTTTTTTTCTGTTTCTTTTATACGGCCGTCACTTTCAAGCCTGACGATGTTGCCGACAACCTGAAAAAGAACGGCGGGTTTATTCCAGGAATACGACCCGGGAAGAAAACTGCAGAATTTATTGATAAGGTTTTGACGAGACTAACCGTTGTCGGCGCAATTTATCTCAGTGCCGTGTGCGTATTACCAACTATATTAATTTCACGATTCAATGTTCCCTTTTACTTCGGTGGGACCGCTCTTTTGATCATTGTAGGCGTCGCTATCGACACCATTTCTCAGATTGAGTCTCATCTTGTTATGCGAAACTACGAAGGTTTTATGAAACAGGGGCGAATTCGTGGACGGAAATGATCTGTGTTTGTGGCAAAAAGCGATCCAAATAATAAGCCCATGATGGTGAAAAGATCAGAAGAAATTCTGATTATGCAGGAGGCAAATCAGATTGTGGCCGAAACTTTGGCCATGTTGGAAAAAGTAGTTGAGCCAGGGATTACCACATATGATCTAGACAAATTGTCTGAAGATCTTTGTGTAAAGAGAAAAGCAATTCCAGCCTTTAAGGGGTACCGAGGGTATCCCGCAAGCCTTTGTGTTTCGGTGAATGAAGAAGTTGTTCACGGGATTCCTTCCAGAAAGAGGAAGCTTAAGAAAGGTGATATCGTATCAGTTGATTTTGGTGTAAAATTTAAAGGATATTACGGGGATTCGGCAATCACCTTACCGGTTGGGAAGGTTGAAGCGTCAAAAAATAGACTAATAAACATCACCGAGGAATCATTAAACCGTGCAATTGCACAGGTGCAAATCGGAAACCGGATAGCGGATATTTCTCATGCAGTACAGGAATATGTGGAAGAGAACGGTTTCTCAGTCGTTCGACAATTCGTTGGTCATGGGATCGGGACATCATTACATGAAGGTCCTGAAATACCAAATTTTGTCCAGGAAGAGCCGACTCCTCGGATTATCGAAGGATTGGTATTAGCCATTGAACCCATGGTTAACATGGGAACTTATAAGGTAAAGATTTTACGGGACGGATGGACTGTCATTACTGAAGACAGAAAACCTTCGGCTCATTTTGAACATTCAGTAGCTGCAACAAAAGATGGTCCTCTTATCCTGAGTTCCAGGCAGGGGTACTAATACTGATTTTGCCAAAAAAAATCTTCTCTTTTATGGTGAGATGTAGTATAGTAACTGCCTTTTGAGTTATTGTTCACTTTTTTTCAGGAACCTGTATGGCAAAAGAAGAAGCTATCGAAGTTGAAGGTACAATCATAGAACCGTTGCCCAACGCAATGTTTCGTGTGGAATTGGATAATGGGCACAAGGTTCTTGCACATATTTCCGGTAAGATGAGGATGCATTTCATCAAAATCTTACCGGGCGATCGAGTAACCATAGAACTTTCTCCGTATGATTTGAGTAGGGGCAGAGTGACCTTTAGGGCAAAAAATACCAAAAAGAAATAACTGAGAGCTATTTAGAATGAAAGTGCGATCTTCTGTTAAAAAAATATGCAGTGAATGCAAAGTGTTTAAGCGCAATGGTGTGGTACGCGTATCCTGTAAAGTGAAGAAACATAAACAGCGACAGGGATAATCCACTTTTGTCACAATTTTATTTATACTCTTTTAAGGAGATAGATCTTGGCACGTATAGCTGGAGTAGACCTTCCAAAAAATAAACACATGGATAGGGCGCTGACCTACATCCATGGCATTGGCTTGACATCTGCACGGCAGATTCTTGATAAAGTCGATTTGCCATATACAATGAGCAGTGATGATCTCAACGGAGATGACGTAAGTCGTATACGGAAAGTCATCGAAGAGGAGTATTCTGTTGAGGGGGATCGCAGACGCGAAGTCTCAATGGACATCAAGAGGCTTATGGATCTCGGATGTTATCGGGGAAGACGGCATCGTTCCGGACTTCCATGTCGTGGACAGAATACAAAGACAAATGCCAGAACACGGAAAGGTCCCCGTCGTGGGGCGGCTCGCCGGAAATAAGAGAAATAACCAAAAGGTGGAAATATGGCTGGTCCCAAGCGTGGAGAATCAAAAGCAAAAAGAAAAGTCAAAAAGAATGTAGCTGAAGGTATTGTCTTTATCTATTCTACATTTAACAATACAATTGTTACGATTTCCGATAAACAGGGAAACGTGGTGTCGTGGTGTAGTGCTGGTGTTCTCGGTTTTAAAGGATCAAGAAAGAGCACACCATTCGCGGCGCAAAATGCAGTGGCGGATGCTGCTAAGAAGGCGCTAGATCAGGGAATGAGGAAAATAGAAGTTAAGGCCAAAGGACCTGGTCCCGGAAGAGAAGCAGCACTACGGGCACTGATAAACACTGGTTTTGAGGTAAGCCGGATTTACGATGTTACTCCGGTGCCGCATAATGGTTGTAAACCTCCAAAACGTCGTCGTGTTTAAGACCTCATAAGAATTTTTGAACAAAACATATTGAACGGAGGCCTGCGTTGGCTAGAAATATAGGCGTTGCATGTCGCAGTTGCAGACGTGAAGGTTTGAAGCTGTATTTGAAAGGAGATAGATGCTATTCTGACAAATGTGCGTTTGAAAGACGTGCTTTTGGACCTGGTCAACATGGCCAGTCGAAATTCAGAAAGCTTTCTGATTACGCAATTCAGCTGCGAGAAAAGCAAAAAGTTAAAAGCATGTACGGCATGCTTGAAGGGCAATTCCGGCTGACTTTTGAAAAAGCCGACAGACAAAAAGGCGTTACGGGTGAGAATCTCCTCGTCCTCCTTGAACGACGTCTTGACAACACTATATTTCGTCTGGGAATCGCCTCTTCAAGGAAACAGGCTCGCCAACTTGTCAGACATAATCATATCCGGGTGAACGGTAAAAAGGTAAATATTCCCTCGTCTCTTATTTCTGTTGGAGATGAAATAACCTTGAAGGAGAAAAGCCGAAACAACGCTCTCATCGTCGAGAATATTGAGGCGGTTGCGAGAAGAGGGGTTCCGAGTTGGCTTGAGTTGGACAAAGATAATTTCAAAGCAACTGTAAAGGCACTGCCTAATCGAGAAGAATTGACAATGCCGATTCAAGAACACCTGATTGTCGAACTTTATTCAAAGTAACGGATTGGCATGGGTGGGCCGAATTTTCATCCAGGTCGACCTTAGATCAAATCATAGTAGGACGAGCAGATAGTGATATTGAAGGGATAGGATATGCCATCCCTGACGTATCACTATTCGCATTACTAATCCATTAAGCTGATACTTACTACGCAGAGAAGGAATTATATGACCCAGAGTGCCGATGAAGCAATCCCTTTTTACCGGAACTGGCATGAACTTATCAAGCCTGAAAAGCTTGAAGTCGATAAAGAATCCCACAACGATTCGTATGGGAAGTTTATCTGCCAACCTTTGGAGAGAGGCTTTGCTTCCACTATAGGAAATTCCCTGAGACGGGTTCTTCTTTCTTCGATTCAAGGCGCAGCTATCACAACCGTAAAGATTGAAGGTGCGCTGCATGAATTCACCTCACTTAAAGATGTCGCCGAAGATGTTAGTGAAATAATATTGAATATAAAGCAGGTCGGCATCAAGTTGAATTCCGTTGATTCCCAGGTTGTTTCGATAGAAAAGAGCGGCCCCGGGACCGTTACAGCAGGTGACATCAAAGGTTCCGCCTTCGTTGAAGTAATGAACAAAGACCAGGTAATTTGTACGCTTACCGGTGAGAGTGCTTTTCATGCCGAACTGACCGTCGAATGGGGAAAGGGATACCAGCCTGCAGAAAAATACGTAAAAGAAAATTTAGCTATCGGGCAAATTCCCATCGATGCCATTTTTTCTCCGATAAAACGGATTCAGTATGTGGTTTCACAAGCCCGTGTTGGACAGCAGACGGATTATGACAGGCTCACCCTTGAAATTGAAACTGATGGTAGCATTCGCCCTGAGAACGCATTGGCATATGCCGGGAAAATCCTTAAAGAGCAGTTAACTATTTTTATCAATTTTGATGAGGAAAAAGCTGAGCCTGAGTCAAACGAGGATGAAAATCAGAGTTCCGAACCGCTTAACCCGTATCTCGATAAACCGGTTGAGGACCTGGAACTGTCTGTCCGGTCGGCCAACTGCCTAAAGAATGCCCAAATTAATTTCATAGGTGATCTGGCTCAGAAAACCGATCAAGAAATGCTGAAGACCAAGAACTTCGGCCGAAAGTCTCTCAATGAGATAAAAGCGCTTCTCGCTCAAATGGATTTAACTTTAGGGATGAAGTTTGAGAATTGGACACCACCGGATATCTCGAAAAGAGAAGAAGAAAAGGATTGATCACTGGCAGAATTCTCACTTTGATCAGAATATTTAGTTGAGGATATTTACATGAGACACAAAAAATTCGGTCGGGCCCTAGGTCGCTCAAGTGCACATCGGTCGGCCATGTTCAGGAATATGGTAACGTCGCTTTTCGAACACGAGAGGATTGTTACTACCGCTGAAAAGGCAAAAGAAGTGCGACCCATAGCAGAGAAGATGATTACCTTGGCCAAAAGAGGAGATCTGCACGCACGCCGTCAGGCACTGAGTTTCATTCGAAGCAAAAGAATAGTGGCCAAGCTCTTCGATCAAATCGGAGAACAGTTTAAGGAAAGGAACGGCGGCTATACGCGTATCGTCAGAACTGGTGTTCGTCAGGGAGATGCTGCATCCATGGCAATTATCGAATTGGTGGGATACAAAGAGGATCTCGGGAAGAAAGAAAAGGATAACTAAAGCCGCAGGATTAATTTTTTAAAAGAAGCTGGCGTGAATCGATGATTCACGCCAGCTTTTTTATTGCCTAAAGTCAGGAGAATTGACCATCTGCCTGATGATGATTTATTGTATTCCATGGTAGAGAATATTCTATGGAAAATTGGGTTTAAAATGGTGGTAAAATGATGGAAAAGACATTTCCTTCTCATATGGTGCCTTTGGGAAAAGAGAGATTTAAATTCTCTTGCCATTCGGGCTTGGCCTGTTTTACTAAATGCTGCAAGAATGTCGATATGTTCCTTTTTCCATATGATATCATTAGATTGAAGAATAATTTGGGCATTGATTCCGAAGTGTTTTTACGAACATATGTAAACATTGTACGTGGCGATAATCCGTTTTTTCCTTCGCTTATGATGAAGTTGCGCGATGATGAGGATAAAGCATGTCCTTTTCTCGAGCAACACGGCTGCTCCGTATATCCTGATCGTCCTTCTTCATGCAGGACCTATCCCCTTGAACGAGCTGTCGACAGGGATTCTGGAAAAGAGAGCCCCACTGACTACTACTTTTTGACAAATCATCCGTATTGTTTTGGCCACAAAGAGGAAGCGACGTTCTCGGTTAAGGAATGGATAAGAAATCAGCAGATATCGCCTTTTAATGTCATGAACGATCTATGGGCTGAAATGGAAAGCATTTTTAGAACCAACCCTTGGAAGGGCGAAGGCAGTGGAGGTCCCAAACAACAGCTTGCTTTTATGGTTTGTTATAATATAGACGGCTTCAGAAATTTCATGTCTGCCCATGGATTGCAGGAGCAGTTTCATCTGGACAAGGATCGGAAAAAACGAATTCGGACAGATGATGCGGAGTTATTGAAATTTGGTTTACAATGGTTAAGACATCTTCTGACAGGAAGCTCCAACCTCATTATCCGATAGGAGCTGTAAATAAATTAAAGTTGAATTGATCCCCTGGGAAAAGTTGCACAATAACTTATCCAGTGGTAGAATTATCAGTTTTCTTTTCATAACTGATTCGGGAATGTTGGCGTTCGGTTCATAAATGAGGAATGCCTGATAAGTGGCGAACACGATATCAGGCCTGTACATGTGAGTTCGTTGGCGAAGACAACCCAATGCGTGGGCTCACAAATTCACACATCTCGTTGGAAACTGGTGTCGTCAGCCATGTACGAATGTGGACAAGGCGGAGATGATTAAGGGCGGGATGGAGGTAAAACCAGAAACGGAGGATTTATGGCAAGTGCAACAGTAAAGGAGATGCTGCAAGCGGGTTTACATTTCGGTCACCAGACGAGAAGATGGAATCCTAAAATGAAACCCTATATTTACGGCCCTCGCAACGGGATTTATATCATAAATCTCGATATTACAAAACGCATGTTCGACCGGGCCTGCGATTATATTAACGGTGAAGTAGCTAAAGGAGGCAATGTCCTCTTTGTGGGAACAAAAAGACAAGCCCAGGAGATCATAAGGGAAGAAGCAAGACGTTGCGGGATGTATTATGTCGATCACCGGTGGCTGGGTGGCATGTTGACAAACTTCCAGACAATCCGTAAGAGCATAGATCGACTGAAATCCATAGAAAGCATGCAGGCTGATGGTTCCATAAACAGGTTTCCCAAAAAAGAAATCCTTCTTATGGAAAAGGAACGGGGTAAACTTGAACGCAACATCGGTGGCATTAAAGATATGCGTTCCTTGCCGACCGTTATCTTTATCGTCGATCCGAAGAAAGAGTCCATCGCCATTGATGAGGCAAGAAAACTGGGCATTTCAGTTGTTGCAATCGCGGATACGAATTGCGATCCGGATGGTATAGATTATTTGATTCCCGGCAACGACGATGCTATCAAATCCATTCGTTTGATAAGCTCCCATGTTGCGGATTCCATTCTTGCGGGAATTGCGATGAGGGAAGGTGAAAATGCACCAGAGGAGGCGATCGCGGCCGCCATGAATGATGCCGAATACCAGAAAATGCAAGAGGATGCAGAAGCTGAGGACTAGTCTGAAAATGACTCTTCTTGCCTTTTTCGGCCGACTGGATGTTGAATGACTTTAAAGAGGCGGTCTTTGATCGCCTCTTTTTCCATGGATATGAAGGAAGCGATTCGTAGACGCAAAAGCCGCTCGAAGTCCGCTCCTTTCCCAAATAGATGCAGAATGTCACATCGAATGATGTGAAAAAATGGAGGTATCATGAATATTACAAGTCAGATGGTGAAGGACCTGCGGGATAAGACGAGTGCAGGTATGATGGATTGCAAGAAAGCTCTTACCGAAACAAACGGAGATATGGAAAAAGCGGTTGATCTTCTTCGCCAAAAAGGTTTGGCGGTTGCTGCCAAGCGCGCCGGGCGCGCAACCAGCGAAGGCGTCATCGAGACCTACATTCATGCAGGCGGTAAACTCGGCGTTATGGTTGAGCTGAACTGTGAAACGGATTTTGTCGCCAAAACCGACACGTTTAAAGAGTTCGCCCGCGATCTGGCCATGCACATTGCCGCATCCAATCCTGTGGCTGTATCTCGTGAGGAGGTTCCTGAAAACATTATCTCTCGAGAAAAAGAGATCTACATTCAGCAGGCGCTTGATTCCGGTAAGCCAAAAAATATCGTGGAGAAAATGGTTACAGGCAAGGTGGAGAAATTTTTATCTGAGATTTGCCTGCTTGAGCAGAAGTTTGTCAAGGATCCTGATCGCTCGATCCAGGATCTGTTGACGGATATGGTCGGAAAGATTGGAGAAAACATTACCATAAAACGCTTCGCCCGTTTTCAGGTCGGTGTGGAGTAAGGCTGAAGCTTTCTTTTGATCGGACCAACTTTACGCATGGATGGGCTGTCAGTCGGAACGCACAGCCGCTACAAATTAAGGTGAGGATGCCTTTATGCAACCGGAGTACAAACGCATTTTATTAAAACTCAGTGGCGAGGCCCTGATGGGGAACGACCCATTCGGGATAAACACTGACGTCATTGCCTACGTGGCCGGAGAAATAAAGGATATCGTGGACATGGGAGTCCAGCCTGGTTTGGTGATCGGTGCCGGCAATATTTTTCGCGGTGTCGCCGGCGCCAGCAAAGGCATGGATCGGTCCACCGCCGATAATATGGGAATGTTGGCCACTGTCATGAACAGTCTTGCCCTCCAAGACGCACTCGAGCGGAAGGGAGTGCTCACCAGAGTCATGTCCGCCATTCCAATGCATTCCGTCTGCGAACCGTATATAAGAAGACGGGCGACCCGTCACCTGGAAAAAGGCAGAGCAGTTATTTTTGCAGCCGGAACAGGCAACCCGTATTTTACAACGGATTCGGCCGGTGTTTTAAGGGCATTGGAAATTGATGCCGATCTGATCATCAAGGCAACAAAAGTTGACGGTGTTTATGATAAAGATCCGGTACTGAATCCTGATGCCGTGAAGTTCGATCGACTTACCTATGACGATGTTCTCACCAAAGACCTTAAGGTGATGGACGCAACGGGTATAGCTCTGGCCAGAGACGACAAAAAGGCGATCATTGTTTTGAACATGAATGTTCCCGGGAACATCAAAAAAGCCGTATGCGGTCAGCGTGTCGGTACGATGATTTCGTCATAATGGTAAACCATCAATTGCATTAGCATAAGCAAAGGTGACCTATGAACGATGTGATTTTTGAGATGGCTGAGAAGATGGAAAAAAGCATTGAGACCTTCAAGAATGAGCTGTCAAAGGTCCGTACGGGCCGGGCATCTCTTGCTCTTCTCGACAATATCTCCGTTGATGCCTACGGCAGTTCTCTTCCCCTGAATCAGGTAGGGACATTGACAATCCCGGAGAGCAGGATGATAGCCATTCAACCATGGGACCCCCAAATGTTACCCGCCATCGAGAAGGCCATTCTGAAGTCCGGTATCGGCCTTACACCGATTAGTGACGGAAAGATTATTCGCCTGAATATTCCCCCGCTTACCGAGGAAAGAAGAAAAGAACTCGTTAAGCAGGTAAAAAAGACCGCCGAAGAGTTCAGAGTTGCACTTCGCAATATACGACGGGAAGCAAATGATATCCTGAAGAAACAGAAGAAGGACAAAGTGATATCAGAGGACGAACTGTTCAAGCTTCAGGAGGAGGCTCAAACCGAGACTGACAACGCCATTAAACAGATAGATACGATTACCCAGTCCAAGGAAAAAGAGGTCCTGGAAGTATAAGGCTTTTTTCTGGTTTCTGAAAAGTTTTGTCTCCCCGCCCAGAGCGTATCTTCTGTTTGAATCATCTCCAATTTTTTACGTGCTTATGTCCATCAACCCGATTTTAGATCCACAGTATCTGCCACGGCATGTTGCGATTGTTATGGACGGGAATGGCCGATGGGCGGAAAAGAGGAACAAACCTCGCCTCTACGGTCACAAAGTTGGGGCTGACTCCGTACGTGAAGTTGTTGAGATATCAAGGGAAATAGGGGTAAAAGTCCTAACGCTTTATGCTTTTTCATCAGAGAATTGGAATCGGCCGAACAACGAAGTGACGGGTCTGATGTCTATTCTCAAATCGTATCTGATCTCCGAACTTTCCCGGATGTTGAAAAATGATATCCGTCTAAACTGTATTGGGGACATGTCACGATTGCCTGACGGAGTGCGGGCGGTTCTCATAGATTCGATACAAAAAACAGCTCAAAACAAGAGCCTGACGTTGAATCTCGCCTTGAGCTACGGTGCAAGAAATGAAATTGTGCGAGCCGTCCGGCTGTTGGCGGAAAAATGCGTTTGTGGCGATATTGCTCCTTCCGATATCGATATGGAAATGGTTGCCGATCACCTGTACACGAAGGGGATGGCCGATCCCGATCTATTGATCAGAACGGGAGGGGAGTGCCGGCTGTCGAATTTTCTTCTGTGGCAGGCATCCTATGCAGAAATTTATTTCACCAAGATAATGTGGCCGGACTTTAGGAAGAAAGAGTTTTTACAGGCTATTTCCGATTTTCAGAACCGTGAGCGCCGTTTCGGCAAGACCGGGGCCCAGTTGAGAACCGGTTGAGAGCAATGAAAAGAACTCTTCCCGGCTTGGCTTTGGCTGTATGTTGGCTCCTGCTCCTCTTGAAAGGCCCGTTTTTCCTCGTTTGGCTGGTTCTTGTTCTCATCGCTTTCATAGGAGGGTTGGAATATGTGGGGATGGCGGCATCAAAAGATCTTAGCCAATCCTCGAAGGTGATTTTGAGCGGCATGCTCACGCTCCCCGTTCTTGCAGCAGGTACTGGCTCGATAGTTGCGATTATGGCAGGTCTTTTTCTTTCACTGCTGCTGTTTTCCTTCTACATTTTGTTTAATTTCCAATTATTTGCCAACAGTTTCGAAACCTTTTGCCGTTACGGTCTCGGAATACTCTATATAGGGTATTTGATTCCTCACCTCGTTCTTCTTCGCCAAATGCCCGATGGGGCTGCATGGCTTGTTATTCTCACCTCGATAACCGCCGGTTCGGATTCCGGTGCCTATTATTGCGGCAAGGCGTTCGGAAGCAGAAAACTCTCCCCCCATATCAGTCCTAAAAAAACCATCGAGGGAGCAATGGGCGGATTGCTGTTCGGAACACTCTTTTCTGTTTTGTTCGCCTGGATGCTGCTGCCCAAAATCAACTGGTGGTTTTTGATTCCCGTTTCCGCTCTTCTGACATGTGTTGGAATTGTGGGCGATTTGACAGAGTCGGTAATCAAACGCGGAACGGATACCAAAGATTCCGGATGGATATTGGCCGGCCATGGTGGTGTTCTTGATCGAGTGGATTCCCTGCTGTTTGCAGGGCCACTGCTTTATTATTTACTCGTATTTGCAGGAAAATAATGAAAAAGATATCATTGCTCGGAGCAACAGGATCAATTGGTCTGAATGCATTGGACATCGTGCGTCGTTTTCCGGACCAATATTCCGTTGTAGGTCTTGCCGCGGCGCGCAATATCGATCTTCTCAAAACACTGATTCTTGAGTTTCAACCGTCTCTTGTTTCTGTTTTGGATGCTGATCATGCCAACCGTCTCTGTGCAACGCTCCCCTCCGAGTGGCGGGAAAAGGTGGTTTGGGGAACGAAAGGCAACGAACAGGTGGCAACGCTTGCCGAAGCGGATTTCGTCCTTTCTGCTATTGTCGGCGCTGCCGGACTTACGCCAACTCTTGCAGCGATACGAGCCGGGAAGGATATCGGACTTGCCAACAAAGAAACCCTGGTTATGGCGGGCAGGCTCATCATGGACACCGTGAAGGAAAAAGGGGTGCAGTTGCTTCCTGTGGACTCCGAACATAGTGCAATTTTTCAGGTTTTGGAGGGCGGAAGGAAAGAAGATCTGGAAAAAATCATCCTCACCGCCTCTGGGGGGCCCTTCCGAGAAAAAAGCCTATTAGAGCTGGATACGGTTACCCCTGAGCAAGCCTTGGCCCACCCCAACTGGAGTATGGGAAAAAAAATATCAATCGATTCCGCAACGTTGATGAATAAAGGTCTCGAGGTGATAGAGGCCAAATGGTTGTTCGATGTGTCCATTGAGATGATTGAAGTCGTTGTCCATCCGCAATCGATTATCCATTCTTTGGTTGAATTTCAGGATGGGTCTGTGCTTGCCCAATTGGGTCTACCCGATATGCGTATCCCGATTTCGTATGCCTTGTCGTATCCTACCCGTTCACCTCTGAAATTGGAAAGATTGAAACTCTCCCAATGCGGTAATCTTCAGTTTCATGAACCTGATTATGAACGTTTTCCGGCTTTGCGCCTGGCCTTTGACGCTCTTCGCCAGGGTGGATTGATGCCTGCCGTTCTCAATGGTGCCAATGAGGTTGCCGTGGACGCCTTTTTGCAGAAAAAGATCTGCTTTCCGGATATCACAAGGGTTGCCGCCTTGACAATGGAGAAGGTGAACTACGGCCGGGACGACAGCTTGGATGATATTTTATCCGCGGATATATCAGCTCGTAAACTTGCCACCGGAATCATCGATAGACTCGTTGCCGGATAATCAGGTCAAGAGGGTGAATTGTCTGATCCTGTTATCCTATGATTGCAGGTCGTCACTGATGAACGTTGGGGCCGGTTGGCAGATTGTCCGGTCATGACTATTATACTTTTGTGTCTACTGCACATGCATGAAGTGCGGCAATCGGTTGCTCGGCGCCAATCGGTGCAGGGGGGTATCTTGAACGGGAAACCCTCCGTTTATTGGGAGATAAAGCGAAAATGAGGATCTCGTCGTGAAGGACGGGGCCGTTGCTTGGAAGTTTTACCATGATAAATACGATTATCACTTTTGTTGTTGTTTTAGGGATTCTTATCTTTGTTCATGAGTTTGGACATTTTATATTTGCCAAACTGTTTCGTGTCAAAGTCCTGAAATTTTCCTTGGGATTCGGTCCTAAAGTATTCGGTAAGACCTTCGGTGAAACCGAATATCTCGTCTCTGCTTTCCCACTTGGCGGCTATGTCAAGATGTTGGGCGAGTCCGCCGAGGAAGAGCAGGAGATGGAGCCGGAATTGCAAAAAAGATCTTTTGCTCACAAACCTGTTTTTCAGAGATTCTGCATTGTGCTCGCCGGGCCGCTTTTCAACCTGCTTTTTTCGATTTTTCTGTTTTTTTTCATCTATTCTCTGATTGGTCTTCCCACGGCGGTTGACAACACCCGTATTGGTCAGGTGAACGAGAAATCTCCCGCCATGGCCGCGGGTATCAAACCAGGGGATACGATTCTTAAAATCGACGGCCGAGAGACGAAGGTCTGGGAAGATGTGTTAAACGGTGTCAAAGACAGCGGGGGAAAGACGCTTACCCTCCTGTTGCAGAGAGGAGCAAAACAGGTGGAAGTCAAGGTGACGCCGAACATCGAAAACGCCAAAAACCTTTTCGGTGAAGTAGTGGAAAAGCGTTACATGATCGGGATAATGAAAGATGATGAAATAACCTATTCCAATGTGAATCTGCCCCAGGCTTTTAAGGCGGCATGTGCCCAAACCTGGATGTTTATTTACCTCACCGTGCTGGGATTGGTAAAGATCCTGGAGCGGATTGTTCCCGCATCGGAACTCGGTGGACCGATACTCATCGCCCAGCTTGCAGGCGAGCAGATGAAAGCGGGTTGGACGAACATTATATCGTTTACAGCCCTTCTCAGTGTCAACCTTGGAATTTTGAATCTTTTGCCGATTCCCGTCCTCGACGGAGGTCATCTGGTTTTTCTGACGCTTGAGGCAATCCGGAGAAAACCGTTGAATGAGCGGGCGCAGGTTATCGCGCAGCAGATAGGCATCGCCTTTCTCGGTACGTTGATGGTGTTTGTTTTTTATAACGATATCCTCAGATTGTTTAAGTGATGACTCGGAAAACCCCATTGATCCTTGCCCTTGATACCTCCACTGGTTGCTGCACGTTGGCGTTGACCTGCGGCACTGTGTTCGAGGGAGAAATTCTTGCTTCGATCTCTTTGAACAGCAGAATCAGGCAATCGAGGAGATTGCTTACCACCATAGATTGGATGCTCTTGGAGACCGAAGTCGATTGGCCTGAAATAGACGGTATCGCAGTTGGGCTCGGCCCCGGGAGTTTTACCGGATTGCGCATTGGGATGGCGACAGCCAAAGGGCTGGCGGTTGCAGCAGGCAAACCGCTTCTGGGGGCGTCGACCCTCGATGCCCTGGCGTCGACCTGTACGACAGAAAAATTGATATGTGCGGTGCTGGACGCCCGTAAAAAACAAGTGTATGTGGCCTTCTATCGTTTTCAAGCTGACGGTATTGCCGCAAGAACCGGAAAAATACGGGTTGTCGATCCGGTCGACTTGATGGACGAGATCAAGGAACCGGTTTTGATGGTGGGCGACGGAGTCTTGACCTACGGTGAACTGTGGAAAAAAAGATTGGGGGACAACGCCGTCTTTGCCCAACCTGCGTTGCATTATCCAAGTGCGTCTGCCATAGGTCTTTTATGCGGAGAAGATTTTGTCAACAATCGCCTTCTCGATCTCGGCTCAGCAGCGCCCCTGTATGTACGCGCCTCGGATGCGGAACTGAGTCTTGAACAGAGAAACAAGCAGGTCGTTGGGGTTGGGAGATGATCGCAAGACGACCGACAAGAGAAATTTTTATCGGCGATGTCGGGATCGGCGGCAACCATCCGATTTCGGTTCAGTCGATGACCAATACCGATACCAAGGATGTCGAAACAACGGTTCGCCAGATTCATGGATTAACGCTTGCCGGCTGTGAACTGATCCGGGTTGCGGTTATAGACAGGGAGGCGGCGCAGGCCTTGCGGGCAATTCGGGATAACATCACGATCCCCCTCATTGCCGATATTCATTTTGACTACCGCCTTGCCGTTGCGGCGATGGAAAACGGCGCCCAGGCCATCCGTATCAATCCCGGTAATCTTGGTGGTCCGAAAAAGCTGGCCACGGTTGTTGATGCGGCAAAACACCACCACGTGCCGATCAGGGTCGGTGTGAACAGCGGTTCCATCGAGAAAGACCTGTTGAAAACGTTCGGCTACCCGACGCCTGAAAACCCGCATGCCTTGATCGAGAGTGCCTTGCGAAATGTCAGACTGCTTGAAGAGCACGAGTTTTTCGAGATTAAGATTTCCATCAAATCGTCGGACACCCTAACGACCGTCAGCGGGTATCGTAAACTGGCCGAGCTTACCGAATATCCGTTGCATCTCGGGGTCACCGAGGCGGGCGGATTGATAGCCGGTACGGTAAAGTCAAGTGTTGCCCTGGGGATACTCCTTTCTGAAGGGATCGGAGATACTTTCCGCATATCGCTGACCCGAGATCCCGTGGAGGAAGTGCGGGTCGGTTTCGAATTGCTGCGGTCCTTAAAGATTCGAGAACGCGGGCCGGAGCTGATCTCCTGTCCGACCTGTGGCCGGACCCGGATCAATCTGTTTGCGGTGGCCGAAGAGGTCGAGCGATATGTGCAAACCATGACCGCACCCATCAAGGTAGCCGTCATGGGGTGTGTCGTCAACGGTCCGGGAGAGGCTAAAGAGGCCGATATCGGAATCGCCGGGGGGAATGGAGTCGGAATCATCTTTAAAAAAGGAGAGCTTTACAAAAAGGTTGCGGAAGAGGAGCTTTTGCCGATCTTTCTTCAGGAGTTGGCGGAGATGGAAAGGCAATGGTGTGCAAAATCGTAACCGTCTAGCCCGGATTTCTCATCGGTTCGGGCCGCGTCAGGTTCGAAGTTTTTGGTAATGGGCTAAAGTATCTATGTTCACTGCCAAAAGACTAAAGAAGATGGCGCCGCATGGACCGACCGTTGGTGAACACTGTGTAAATTTGGTAATAGATGAGTTTGCTCAAAATATGTTGGATCTCTTAACTTTCCTCCGAATTGACACGGCGTTCATGAGAAATCCGGCTAGTAGGGCTCATGAAGAACCGGTTCGCACTCTGTCCGTGTTTGCGTTCAGGCCGTCGGTCGGCTATCATTGGTTGGATTATGAGGAGTAATGTCCGTTTTGATTTTTTTTTTAACCTGTAACTCTTGATTATTATAAAATAAACAATGCGCTATTCTCAAATGTTGCTGCCGACTCTAAAGGAGAATCCGGCTGAAGCGGAGGTGGTCAGTCACAGGCTGATGTTGCGAGCCGGTTTTATCAGAAAGCTGACCTCCGGTGTGTATACCTATCTTCCTTTCGGCCTTGCCGCCATTAGAAAGGTGGAACAGATCGTACGGGAGGAGATGAACAGAGCCGGTGCCCAGGAGCTGGCCATGCCCATGGTGCAGCCGGCCGATCTCTGGGTCGAGACGGGAAGGTATGAAAAATACGGACCGGAGTTGCTTCGCTTCAAGGACCGCCATGACCGGGAGTCGTGTCTCGGTCCTACCCATGAAGAGGTAATCACAGATTTGATACGAAGGGAAATTCATTCCTACCGAGATCTACCGATCAACCTCTATCAGATCCAGACAAAATTCCGTGATGAGATCCGCCCCCGATTCGGCCTGATGCGGGGGCGTGAGTTCATTATGAAGGATGCCTACTCCTTCGATGTCAGCGATGAGGCATCCGGGATTTCATATAAAAAGATGTATGACGCCTACAGACGGATCTTCACCCGCTGCGGTTTGGATTTCAGGGCAGTGGAGGCCGATTCGGGGACCATCGGAGGGAGTTTTTCCCATGAGTTTATGGTATTGGCCAAGACAGGCGAAGATACCATCGTTGTGTGCCGTGAATGCGACTATGCAGCCAATATGGAAAAGGCGGCGATTCAGGCCCCGGAGACAGCAGCATCCGGTGAGCTGATTGAGATGCTCAAAGTTGAAACACCCGGCAAACGCAAGGTGGAGTCGGTCTGCCAATTTTTGCAAATCTCTCCCAAAGATCTTGTGAAGACCCTTGTCTACATTGCCGACGGCAAACCTGTAGCGGTCCTGGTCCGGGGAGACCGGGATGTTCAGGATGTGAAACTGAAGAACTTTCTGGGAGCAACGGATGTTGAGCTGGCTGACGACAAGCAGGTTTACGATGCCACAGGTGTTCCGACTGGATATTTGGGACCCAAGGGAATCGGTATCAGGGTTGTTGCGGACCAGGAGATTGCGGCGATGCGAAATTTTGTGATCGGAGCGAACGAAAAGAATTTTCACTTCAAAAACGCCAACCTCGGGCGGGATTTTGAGGTGGAGGCTGTGGCCGATTTCAGAAAAATAACCCCTGACGATCCATGCCCCCATTGCCGCGGCAAGCTGGAGCTGACCGAAGGGATCGAAGTCGGTCATGTCTTTAAGTTGGGAACTAAATACTCGGAGTCGATGCAAGCCGTTTTTCAGGACAGCGATGGACAGGAAAAACCTTTTGTTATGGGATGTTATGGGATAGGGATAACCCGGGTGGTGGCCGCTGCCATCGAGCAAAATCACGATGAAAACGGAATAATTTTTCCTGTTCCCCTGGCTCCATACAAGGTCATTGTTTTGAATCTTGATCCCAAAGATGACACCATCACATCCGCCGCCGAGGATATATACAACAAGCTTCAAGAACTCGGCATCGAGGCATTGATCGATGATCGTGACGAGAGGCCCGGATCCAAGTTCAAGGATGCCGATCTTTTGGGTATTCCCTTTCGGGTTATGGTTGGAAAACGATTTGTCAAAGATGGAGTTGTGGAAATAAAACGCAGGCAAGACGGATCCATGGAAGAGGCGCCTTGCGATGCCGTGCCGGAAATTCTGCAAAACAAAATAGCAAAAGAGCTATCCGAGTAAAACTCAAGGAATGCCGATGACCGTAGCATCAACGATCGATCTCGACTGTTTGACTTCGCTTGTCGAGAGCTACTTACACGATATCGATCTGTCCATAATCGATCGTGCCTGGGCCTTTGTCCTCAAGGTACATGATGGGAAAAGTCATTTCTCCGGTGAGCCGTATGTGGCGCACTCACTGGAGGTGGCCCGGACCCTGGCATCGATGCATCTCGACCTGGATACAATTCTGTCCGGTTTGCTGCACGGAGTACTGAAAGAAGGGATAACAGTTGATGAAATCAGGGAAAAATTCGGTGAGAATGTGGCCGCCATCGTCGACGGCTCCACCCGGATCACCAATGTTCAGTACAATAACAAGCTTGCTCATCAGGCGGAAAATGTCCGCAAGATGCTCCTGGCGATTGCCGCCGATATCCGGGTTCTGTTAGTCAAACTGGCCGACCGGCTTCAAGATCTGTGTCTGCTTGACCATGTGGAGCGGGAGCAGCAGCGGGAGATTGCCAAGGAGACGATGGATCTCTATGCTCCTCTGGCCAGCCGGTTGGGAATCGATTGGTTGAAACGGGAACTGGAGGATTTGGCCTTTAAATTCCTCTATCCGGTGGAATACAACGACCTGTCCAAAAAAATGGAGAGCTCTTTGGAGGAGCGTCAGCGGTATGTTGAAGAGGTTATCTCCATTTTGCAGAAAAAACTTGCCGAAAGTCAGATCCGGCCCATTCGAATCATCGGCAGGCCCAAGCACCTCCACTCCATTTACAAAAAGATTATTGTCCAGAATATCCCGCTGGATAAGGTATATGACAAAGTCGCCTTCCGAATAATTGTCTCGAGCGTCAAGGAATGCTATGAGGCGTTGGGCGTTGTCCATGCCAACTGGGCGCCCGTTCCCGGCAGGATAAAAGATTTTATTTCGGCACCGAAGTCCAATAATTACCAGTCCATGCACACAACCGTGGTCGGCCCCCATGACAACTTTATAGAGATCCAGATCCGTACTGAAGAAATGGATAGGGTAGCTCAGGAGGGAATTGCCGCCCATTGGGCATACAAAGAGGGACAAAAGATCGGCAGCCGTGACGCCAGGCTCTTCAAAGAGTTGAAGAAACTGGTCAAATCTCTTCAAGAGGTTGAGGATCCACGCGAGTTTCTGGAGAGTGTGCGCGGCGAATTGTATGAGCCGGATGTCTACGCTTTGACGCCGGGAGGAGAGGTCAAAGAGTTTCCGCAAAAAAGTTGCCCCATCGATTTTGCCTACGCCATTCATTCGGAGGTGGGCGATCATTGCGTCGGCGCCAAGGTTAACGGTCGACTCGTTCCCCTCAAATATCAATTGCAAAACGGAGATATCGTCGAGATCATCACCTCTCCGAACCAGACCCCCAGAAGAGGCTGGCTGGAGATCGTAAAGACCAGCCGGGCCAGAGCCAGAATACGCTCATGGCTTCGCCGGGAGGAGAAAGAAAAGGCGTTAAAACTCGGCCGCGAGATCTGCGAACGGGAACTGAAAAAACACGAGACGACCTTAAAAAAGATGGTCAAAGGCGGGCATATTCGCCTGCTGCTCAAACAGCTGCACTGCAACTCGCTGGATGATATGCTGGTTAAAGTCGGCAGTGGCGTCATAACGGTGCAGACATTGATCAGGTATCTGCAACCACCCGAAATTTTACAGGAAAAAGAGACGGTACATCAGGAGCCTGCATCCGACCACCTTGCCCAGGTGATGGTATCTCCACCGACAAGCGATGATCGGCAGAGCGGATCGTCCATTCGGATTGACGGGATCGATGATATGTTGATCAAGATAAGCCAGTGCTGCAAACCGGTTCCAGGGGATCCCATCGTCGGTTTTATCACCACAGGGCGCGGTGTTTCGATACATAAGGCGGAATGCACAAACCTCCTGACCACTGACCCGCAACGCTGGCTGGATGTTTCCTGGTCGGGAAAAGATCGCGGTCAACATCGCGTGGAACTCCATGTCAGTGCCGAGAATCGGCGCGGCATTTTTACCGACATCAGTTCGACGATCAACTCGGATAACGCCAACATCGTAGAGATATCGGCACGCACTACTCCCGATGAGACGGCAGATCTGCGGATCGCCATCGAGGTGGAGAATCTGGGGCATCTCCAGGTCATCATTCAGCACCTTCGCCAGATGGAACATGTTCACACTGTACGCAGGATATGATATAAGAAAAAAATATCCGGGCTGAGCCGGTGGTTTGGGGCAAGTTCCCGGGAGTGGAGGATTGCTGTGTCTATTTGTGCCGTCTGCGGGAATGAAAGAGAGACGGGAAGCGGAAAATGCAGGTTCTGCGGTGCTGAACAGGAGCTGGAAAAAGTTAAGGGAGTCGGCGTCCTTCATAAAATCGTCAATTTGGAGAGAGGGCGTCCTTTCGTAGATGCGGCTATAAAAAGACTTCAGAGGGAGGTTCAGGCTGCGAAAATTGAGAGGGTAAAAGTTCTGACCGTCATTCACGGCTACGGCTCCAGTGGGAAAGGGGGAGCCATCAAGGATGAGTGCAGGAAATGCCTGGACTATCTCTGTAGCGTGGGGGAAGTTGAAGCGTATATTCCGGGTGAGGAGTTCTCGGGCAGGTCGAGGCAGGTAAGAATGCTGCTTAAACGCTTTCCGAAGCTTGCTGCAAACAGAAATCTTGACAGGCCCAATCCGGGAGTTACTCTTGTCATCATGCAATGATTCTCTTGGGGTGTTTCATTCCATCCCTTTGGTAGCAAAGAATAAAGCCAGAAAAGAAAGTAAAGGAAATTTCCGCGATCTTTCTTGCGGGGACAAGGTTCTAAGTGGGAAAGACTTTTTAAGTGATGAAGCTAGACGTTGAGGGTGGTTTACCTCAAACCGGTATGATTGCAACTATCAACGTTAGTCAAGATGAGAATTTAACGAAGAGGAAGGTGGAGATGAAAAAGTTTATCGGTTTGGTAACAGCTTGTCTGTTTTTGATTCCAAGTAGTCTTTTAGCGAGCGAGCAGGGGAAAAAGACGGAGGAGTTGAAAACGTTTCAGGAGAAGCTGAGTTACAGCATGGGATTGGATGTTGGAGCCTATTTTAAAGGGATCGGCGAAGAAATCAATTTTGAAACCCTGGTTCGAGGAATCGAGGATGGTTTTAAAGGAAACAAGAAGCTTTTGACTGCTGAGGAGATGGCAACGGTCCAGAAGGAATTTGCCCAGAAGATGAAAGCTCGCCAAGAGGAAAACCTCAAGAAGATAAAAGAGACCAATAAAAAATTGGGTGCAGCCTACTTGGCCGAAAACAAGAAAAAACCCGGCGTTGTGACTACGAAAAGCGGGTTGCAGTATCAAATATTGAAAAAAGGCAACGGACAGAGGCCCAAGGCAACCGACAAGGTTAAGGTGGATTATGTCGGTAAGCTCATCGACGGCACCGAATTCGACAATTCCATCAAAAGAGGAGAGCCGGCGGTCTTTAGTGTGGATCAGGTTATTCCCGGATGGAGCGAGGCTCTGCAGCTAATGGATGTCGGTTCGAAATACCGTTTGGTTATCCCTCCGGACCTTGCCTACGGCGAGCATGGCGCCCCGCCTGTTATCGAACCCAACTCCGTTCTTGTCTTCGAGGTGGAGTTACATGCCATAGAGCCCGAAAAGAAATAGACGGATCGTAATCGTTTGGGTTTTAGGTTTTTCCATTACGACCAAAAGGGCCTTGGGACTATCCCCAAGGCCCTTTTGCAGCCTGCATTTCTCATAAACACTGTGTCAATCTGGAGGAAAGTTTCGAGATCGAGCATATTTTGAGAAAACTCATCCATTACCAAACATGCACAGTGTTCGGGGGAAATTCAGTTAAATGGTTGCGGTTCCGGAGCGGATAATGGACCTCAGACCTTCGAGTAAGACGAAACGACCCAGGGCGATGACTTCGCAGGGAAAGGAGCTGACAAACAATGGGTTGTCGCAAAGACCGCCTGAAAGATGGAGTGTTTTAGGCTTTCCTGCAAAACTGTAAGCGTTTAAGGCGATCCCTTTGACGAAGCGCGCCACGGCCGTTGCCTCTGATTCGCCGTTCACCACCGCATCGAAAATGTGGCTCATCCCCAATACTCCGCAGGTAACACTGAATGAGGATGAAGGGACCTCAAGCTGTGAGAAATCCAAACTGTAGTACTTCTCGAGGAGTTCGATCGTAAATCCCATGGAGGCGCCGCATTCGGCATTCCAACCCATATCTTTTACTTTTCCCTTATCATAGCGTACATATTTGATATCCCGGCTGCCGCAATCAAGCAGTGTAAATCCTTCGGAAGGAATCAGGACTTCGCCTCCCTTAGCCAGGGCGGTCAATTCGTTGACATATTTCCCGGCGTAGCGTTTGCCGTTGTGGCCCGTGGCGACATCCACCCGGATCGATCGTTCCAGGTCGCGTGTCGGCAAAAGACGGGGGATATTTTGCCCCGGATCGAGGAATTTGCAATATGAGGTACCAAAATCAGCCAAGAGCATCTGTGACACCCGAGAGTTCGAGAAAAGCCTGGATTTTCGCCTTGGCACTGCTGCCGGCAGTTACATCACAATCCAAATAGAGCGCACGCGGATGGCGATTGGCCAGATGCCGCGCCAAAGCCGTCTTGGCGCAGAAGGACTGTGCAAAAAAAACTGTTGGTATATCGAGGTTGACATATTCTTCGAGTTCTCTGTTATCCGGCGTTTTGTTCTCCATACATCTAGTCCAACCATAAATATGGGTTGTGTCCGGGAAAAGGGCAAGAAAGGAAAAATCCCGGGGAGGGACGCCCCAAAAGCCGGCTGTGGGAGCGCACCGGGGCAAAACTTTGTGAGGTCCTGCAGTCCTTACCGATGCGGTTATTGCCCTCATCTTGTCAAAAAGCGGCATTTTTGTCCGGCACAGAGGTGTGCCGAAATCTTCTTTGTCCCGGTTGATGGTGCGAACGACCTTTGATTGAGGCAAGATGTTCTCAAGAATGGTTGCGGTATGCAGTGCGCAATCGCATTTGCCCGGACCCACGTCGATATAGATGATATCGGGGAGCAACGCCAAAGCGTTGACGACGGCCGTGCGCAGGATGGCACAATAGACCTGGGGGAGAAAGGGGGAAGCTGCTTCTATATCTCCGGCCACTTGGGGTTCATCAAGATCGTAGATTGCGCATCCTTCGATCTGCCGTATAATTTCAAGCGGTGGAATTCCTATGATTCCTACCGATAATGTCCTGTTTTTCTTCACGACTGCTAAATCTAACGATCCTCTCTTCTCAGGAGAAGAAGTCCTGCTCCGGCAAAGACGATATGAACAATTGTCGCGGCAAAAAGGGGATTGATATAATCAGCCTTGGCCAGTGATTGTAAGGCTCCCCAGGCACCCCAGGCTACAAAGGCCATTCCGCAGCTGGCAGGGATGGCAATTGCCAGATCCCGCCCCCACTTCTGATAGGAAAGTATCAAAATGGGCAAGCCTAAAAAAATCAGCGGAATGCCGAGCAGGATATAGGATAAGCGGCCGAGAAATTCAGCCCAGGCTGCAGCCTTTTCACTGTCCGTATCCTTTTTGAAAATATCTCTGTACAGATCGGTTATGGACAACTCTCCGGACTTGTATTCCGGAACGAAGAAGATCTCTGGTGATTCCGGAAGATTGAACGATTCATCTTGGAACGACTTGATATCGTAATTGTTGTCGGTCCGTCTTTGGATCTCGCCTTTGTGCAATTTCCAGACGCCATTATCATATTCCGCCTTGTCGCAGGTAATCATGAGGTCGAGCTGATATTCACTGTCCCACGTGGAGTAGGAAAAATTGCGAAAAATGTATTTACCCGGATCATGCCACTCAAAGGAATAGAATCCCTTGCTTCCCTTGTAATAGTACCGACCGTTCCTGTGCGCACCAAGAGGCACTTTGCCTTGAACATCTTCGTACCATATTTTGTCGCTGGATGAGATCGTTGCAGGCAGGATCCATTGAGCCATCGCCATGTAGAGTACGGTTGTGCCGACAGAGGCGTATAAAATGGGTCTGACTATGCTTCTAAGCGGAATTCCACTGGCTTTCAGGGCGAGCAACTCATGATTATGGTTCAAAATCCCCAGGGTAATGATCCCGGAAAGGAGGATCAGCACAGGGCCGAGCTGATCGAGAATAAAGGGGATGTTTAAGGTAAAATAAGCCAGGGCAACGCTAAGCGATTTGCCTGCGCTCGTGAAGTGATCGATTTTATCGAAAAAATCAATCAGGATATATATGGCGATGAAACCTACGGCGACGGTTATAAAATTTCTGACGTACTGACCGAGGAGATAACGGTTGAGTAAAATCAAGGTTTGTCTTCTGTGGATTTCTAAGGGATGCTGCTTATTGTTTCCTAAATAGACTGTATCAGGTACCATTATCGAGGGCTTCCGTCAAGGGGAAGCTGAGCGGAGTGCGGGTCTGTAGTTGGGAAGACTAACCCCCTAAGGAGTAGTTGTGACTTTCCTGATACAAATGGTGCGATGTATCTTTATGATAATGCTGCAAAAAACCGGCATTGGCCGTCAGAGGCTTGCATTCCTCGGGAAAAACATGCTATATTGAAGCTTCGCGTTGTACCGGGATATGAAGCAGGCCGTGATGGTGCTGCTTTTTCGTATTATGTTACTGCCCCAAGAAACTTGCCGGTGACGAGGAGCGGGGGCTGAATTTTAAAGGAGGTGGCCGGCGATCAGAAGATGAAAGAATAGCCGAACATACCACGCACGGAGTTAGGCCAGGCATCATCTACAAAAGAGAGCCGGACAGACATGACACTGTGATACGCAATAATTTCCACGAACAGTTACGGCTGCCACATCTTTCACATATGAAAATTCAGATCGCCACTGTTACCCTTCATGGCTCAGAATCATAGAAGTCGCAATGCCTTTCATTGCGAGCAATCGTATCGCAAATCGGCAAAAGAGCGGCTGCAGGAGTTCTGGAACGTCTTTGACAAGGAAGACGAGGTTCTTGTTTGCATCAACGCAGACCCGGATGCGCTGGCCTGTGCGATGGCCATAAAGAGGCTCCTTCGCTATCGAGTCAAAAATGTCGTCATTGCTCATCCCAATGAGATAAGACGCTTGAACAATGTTTCCATGGTGCAGGCGTTGAAAATCCCCTTGGAACGGCTCAGTGCGGTCAAGATTAAGGATTTTAGCAAGAAAGTTCTCGTCGACTCCCAGCCTAACCATCTTCCGTGTTTTGAGAAGATTGATTTCAATGTAATCATTGATCACCATCCCCAGAGTGGAGATTGGCAGCAGGTTCAACATGTGGATATCCGGCCCGATTACGGAGCGGCGTCAACCATGCTGGTCGAGTATCTGCGAGCAGCGGGTATGAAACCGTCGGTTTTGCTGGCAACGGCGCTGTTCTATGGGATCAAGGTTGACACCACCAATTTTGAGAAACAATCCCGCCTGGCCGACGGTATCTCTTTTCGCTACCTTTTCAGTATTGCCAACAGAAATCTGGTCCGCAAAATCGAATTGACGGACCTGCGCCGTTCTGAACTGAGGTATTTCAACATTGCGCTTGCCGAATTAAAGTATTCGAAAAGACGGTATTATTCTCATATCGGTAAAGTCCGCAGTCCTGATGTTCTCGTTATCATAGCAGACTTTCTCAACCATGTTGGTGAGATAGACTGGGTTTTCGTCTCTGGTATCTATGGCGACAAACTCGTGGTGATCTTCCGTTGTGACGGATATCGCAAAAGCGCCGGAAAATTGGCCGCCAGGATTTTCGGTTCCGTGGGATCGGCAGGAGGACATAAAGAATCGGCCAGAGCCGAAGTTCCCATGAAAAACCTGTCCATCAACGAAAAAGATTTCAACTCTCAGACATTGATGCGGTTGACAATGCGTCACATGTAGTGGACAATCAAATGGAGACGGCGCTGGGCACAATCATGTGAAAGGTAGGCATGGCCTCTGACTCTGATGTGCTTTTGAATACTTTCATCTCCTTTTTCTATAGGATTGTCCATGTTGAAACCTACGACGCTTGCAATGATTTTGGCCGGAGGCCGTGTCGACGAACTCAACGTCTTGACCTATTATCGCCCGAAGTCCGCGGTTCCTTTCGGCGGCTTTTGCAGGGTGATCGATTTTCCGCTCAGCAACCTGATGAACTCGGGTATCGAGAGGGTTGCAATCCTCAGTCAGTACCGCAGCTATTCTTTGATCAACCATATCGGTACGGGGGCAGCCTGGGACATGATCGGCAGAAACCGCCGCCTTTCGATTCTGCCTCCGTTTACGGCCTCCGACGGCGGCAATTGGTATCGCGGTTCGGCCGATGCCATCTTCAAGAATCTCGATTTTGTCCAATATCATGACCCGGAGGATATCCTGATTCTGTCCGGCGATCATATTTACCGGATGGAATATCAGGATATGATCAACTACCACCACGAGAAAAACGCCGATCTGACGGTTGCCTTTACAAAAGTAGGCAAAAAAAGAGCGCACAGGTTCGGCGTGGCGGCCATGGATGACGAGGATGGTCAACGGGGGGGGAGAATTGAACAATACTGGGAGAAACCCGGGACTCCTGAGTCGGATTGGGTGTCTCTGACAGTTCTCTGTTTCAAACCCGAGGTTCTCTATCGTGCCCTGGAAGAGAACCAGGCAGGGGAGTCCTTTGAATTCGGCCGCGACATCATTCCATTGCTGCTAGGTCAGAATTGCCGCGTATACGGCTATAAATTCTGCGGTTATTGGGGCTATACCCGTACGGCGGAGGAATATTGGCAGTCCAATATGGATCTTTTGGGTGACAATCCCCTCATAGACATGGAAAAATGGGGGATACGGACAAATCTCGAACATCGTGGAATAAGGGATTTTCAGCCTGCCTTGATGGGAGATGATGCAGTCGTTGAAAACAGCTTGGTCTACAACGGTTGTGTGGTCGAGGGAACGGTTAGGAATTCGATCCTTTTCCCGGGAGTTACGATCGGAAAGGGGGCTGTGGTCGAGAATTCCGTCCTCTTCTTCGATAATGCCGTGGGCAGCAACTGCCGTTTGAACAAGGTGGTCGCGGATGTGAATTCGACCTATGAAGAAGGGGCCGTGCTGGGGCCTGAAATGGAGGATGTGCCTGCCCGGGTGACGGTTGTCGGATGGAACAACAATGTCCCGCGGCAGACGATCATCGAGGAAGGCGCAACCATCTACCCTCATCTGAAATTCGGGAATTGGCTTCGGCATATCAAGGCCGGGGAGGTGCTGCGATGATACGGAAGAAAGAAGTCCTTGTCCTTCTTCTGGCCGGCGGCGTCGGGAGCCGTTTGAATATCCTGGTCCAAAATAGGGCAAAGCCGGCTGTGCCCTTTGCCGGCTTGTACAGGATCATTGATTTCAGTCTCAGCAACGTTATGAATTCGGGCCTGACCAAGGTCGGCGTTCTGACCCAGTATAAGCCCCTGTCCCTGATGAGTCATCTTGGCACTGGCGAGGCCTGGGATTTTACCGGCCGCAGCCGGGGAGTGAAGATCCTGCCGCCACGCACGGGCTCCCGGGACTCCGATTGGTATAAAGGTACAGCCGATGCGGTACGGCGCAACATTGACTTTATCGAGTCCAATCCCACCGACGAGATTCTGATCCTGTCCGGGGACCACATCTATCATATGGATTTCGATGCAATGATCGAATACCATCGATCTAAAAAAGCCGATGTAAGCATCGGCATGATGGTGGTGCCGAAGAGCGAGATCCATCAATTCGGAACCGGGATAACCGACAGATATAACCGCGTCGTCGAATGGGAGGAAAAACCGAAGGTTCCGAGGACAAATCTCGCCTCCATGGGAATCTATGTTTTTGACAGGAAATATCTTCTGAATGCCTTGGCCAGGAATAAGGATGACGTTGATTTCGGGATGCATATCGTTCCATGGGCCATCGATAACGATAATGTCTTTGCCTATCCCTTTTACGGATATTGGCGTGATGTCGGCACCGTTCAGGCATACTGGGAAGCCAATATGGACGTGATTCGCAGGGACAGCGGTATTTCCCCGCAAAAATGGGGGATTCGCACCAATGTCGAAATCGAAGGCAAGGCGGCGGACTGGGCACCTGCGAGATTCGGCAGCAAGGCCAAGCTTGTGAACTCACTGATATCGGCGGGTTGCGATATCAGGGGGCGGGTGGAGAATTCTGTGCTGGCTCCAGGCGTAGTGGTTGAAGAAGGGGCGGTAGTTAAAAATTCCATTATCTTTATGGACTGCCGTATCGGCCGGCATGCCACCATTGATCTTGCGATTCTGGATAAAAATGTCAAAGTGGGCGAGCATGCAGTGGTGGGTGCCGGAAAAAATTACAAAGTCGCCAATAGATTGAAGCCGACCCATCTCTATACCGGTATTTCGCTTGTCGGAAAAGGGGCCGAGATTCCTGCCGAGCAGAAGATAGGTAGAAATTGTGTGATCAACTCCTACATACAGGAAAAGGCGTATACGGGAAGGATTATAGAGGACGGAGAATCCCTCTTCCCCGACGGCGAAATGTCGTAGAGGAACCGGATGTTATGGTGCGGAAAGGGCACAACCGAACCCGTTAAAAAAAGCGTTCATTTTTTCGGCCCAATATGGTATGTATCTCCCACTCTGCCAAACGATGCCTCTTTAAGGCTTTTAGTCGCAGTCAGGATTCTAATGAAGTAAATGAGCCCCCGTAGCTCAGTGGATAGAGCACAGGATTCCTAATCCTGGTGCCGTAGGTCCGATTCCTACCGGGGGCACCAATAAAAACAAGGGGTTAACCAGATAAGTCAGCTGGTTAACCCCTTTCTTTTTTACTTTTTGTTCCATTTCGGGTTGCCATTTTTTGCTTTATTTCCCCATAAATTGACAGTACACTGGAACAAAAATGGAACAAAAATCCGTACGAACAAACTGCAGGGAGTCTTGGCTATGGCGCGCATTCAGACCCGCAAAGGAAAAAAGAGGACGACCTATACGGCAACAGTTCGTGTGAAAGGTTTTGATCCGCTGGCCCGGACCTTCGATACCAAAGGGGAGGCGAAGGCTTGGGCTGCCGAAATCGAACGGGAAATGCGCATGGGACGGTATCAAGACGTTCGTCCTGCCGAAAAAATCACCTTTGCCGAATCGTTGCAGCGGTACCTTGAACACATATCTCCCGCAAAGCGGATCAATTCCGAACGGCGGGATAGGATTGCGGCTGTCGCACTTCTCGGCGGATTCGGTCAGGAAATCTCACTTGCCTCTGTTACCCCGCAACGATTGGCGGTCTATCGTGATGCCCGTTTAAAAACGGTCTCTCCGTCAACAATCCAAAAAGAGTTCGCTTTACTCTCCCATCTGTTCAATATTGCCCGTAAGGAATGGGGGCTGTCGGTCGATAACCCGGTCGCAGGGATTAGTCGGCCACGAGTGAATAACAGCCGTACTCGTTTCCTTACCAAAGAAGAGGCCCAGAGACTGTTGGATTGTGCCAAGGAGAGCCGGAACCAGAAGCTCTATCCCTATCTTCTACTCATGTTGCATACCGGCATGCGGCCCAGCGAAGCTGCTGGCTTAACATGGGGGGATGTCGATCTGGATGCATGTCTCGTCAAGCTTTTGGTAACAAAGAACGATATGCGTTATGTACCCCTTACCGAGGTGGCTATAAAAGCACTCCGTTCCATTAAGCCGTTGGAGACTGAAAAGGACATGCATGTCTTCCTTCCGCCAAGAAGATTGCTGTCACAACAGGTTCTTGACGTTCCGTGCAACTATTTCAAAAAATCCTTTGGTACCGCCAAGACCAAAGCTGGACTCGACGATGTTCATCTCCACGATCTACGCCATACGGCAGCAAGCCATCTCCTTATGGCTGGTGTGGATATCAGGACATTAGCAGAAATCCTGGGGCACAAGACGATGCAGATGGTGCAGCGCTATACCCATCTTCTCAATGATCATAAGATAAAAGCGGTAGAGAAGATTAGCTCGCTGGGGGTGAAA
>JBJKQT010000186.1:0-7307 GCA_046705065.1 Desulfocapsaceae bacterium | reverse complement strand
CCCTTGCCATGGGTGGCCATGGCTATGAGATCAAAGGAGTTCTTCTCAGCATAAGAGATAATTTCCTCCGCCGGGGCCGATCCTTCCTTGTAAAGCCAGGTGGTCTTTATATCTTTTGCCGCCATTTCCTGGCCTGTTTTGGATAAATATTCCTCTGCCTTGGTTTTTAATTGAGCGAAAAGGTTTTCATATCCGCCAAAAAGAAACTCACGGGCAAGCCCGGTGATTTGAATGTACCCGATAGTGAGAAGCGTAACTTCTGCGTTCATGCATTTTGCCAAATCTTCCACCTGTGGCAGGATCTTGGCAGCTAAATCCGAACCGTCCAGTGGAACCAGAATTTTTTTAATCATTACTGTATCTCCCTACGGTGAAAAGATATTCAAACCTGACTGTATTCGGATTTTTCGACCTGCTGCCTCATCTGCAGGACGCGGGTAAGCAGAACGGGTACTGTGGCGTGAGTGACGACCTTTTCGGCGACACTGCCGATAACCCAGGCAATCTCCCCTTTTCCATGCGTGGCCATGGCAATCAAATCGTACGAATTCTTCTCGGCATAGGAAATGATCTCCTGGGCCGGAGATCCGGTTTCCCTGTAGACCCAGTCGGTCGACACGCCCTTTGATTTCAGGACCTTTCCGATCTCAGACAGGTATTTTTCCGCTTGTGTCTTCACCTGATAGAAGTAGTCGCCATACCCCTCGGGGACGAATTCGCCCATAAACCCGGGGTCCAAGGTGGCAACTGTGAGAAGCGTTACCTGAGCTTGCATTGATTTGGCCACGTCTTCCACTTGAGGCATAATTTTTGCGGCCAATTCCGATCCGTCCAAAGGAACAAGAATCTTTTTAAACATGTTTTTTCCTCCCACTGCATTTTCAAGGATTATCAAAAAGAGTGAAACCTGCCGGTTTCGATAAAACCCCTCCGTTGACGGTTCAGCGCTGAAAACTCTTAAATGGATACGAAGGATTCTTTTCTTCCACGTTACTATGAAAAGCTTCAGTGGAAAAAATGACAATACCGTGGGAGTTGCTCAAATACGGTGACGAAATACCGTGTTCTTCCCGGAACCAATTTTATTTTATATGGTTTTTGATGCCTCTTGTTCGGGGTTCTTTTGCCCGTTTCCTGGGAGGAATACGATTATGTGAAATCAAGGAAGGGAGAGGAGAAATCGTTTGAGGTTCTTTTTCTGTTTGGTGAGGTGCAGTTTTTTTCTGATATTTTCTCTGTACGATTCGACTGTTCTTAAGGAAATTCCCAAAAGATCGGCTATTTCCTTCGATGTCTTATTCTGTCGTATATAATGGACTATCTGCAGTTCACGAGGCGCCAGCCCGGCACTGGACAATGGTCCGTCATACGGATGTTGAACGAACATGTCCAGAAGGTTCGCCTCTGCGGTTTTCATGTATTCAGCAGTTGTCCCTGTGGTCCTGGCTTGCGCCTTTTTCAGAAGCGGCAGTATCATTTTTACTGTTTTTTCCGCAAGTTCTTTTCTAATGGCAGTGTGCTCGGCATCTCTTCTTTTCAGCATGACGTTTAACGCCGTATTCATATCCTCCAGTTCGATGTTCTTCTGCTGCAGCGCTTTTTCCTGGGTCTGCAACTGCTCGACCAGGAATTTCATCTCGTCCACGGTCTGGTTGAGTTTCGCCGTTCGTTCATCCACCAGCCGTTCCAGGTTCGCATGCGACTCCTCGAGCCGCTGTTCGGCTGTCTTTCGAGCGGTGATTTCCCGGCTGAGTTGTTCGTTCTGCTGGCGAAGCCTGGCAATGAGGTCCTGTCTTTCGAAACTCCGCCTGGCTCTTCTTATCAGCTCATCGATATCGCACGGCTTTTGCAGATAATCATCGGCTCCCGACTTCAAGGCGTTCACAGCCGATTCCACATCGCCGTAACCGGTAAGGACGATGACACCGATATCCGGGTCCAGACGCTTCGCCTGTTTCAACACGCCGATACCGTCGATTTCCGGCATAAGCAGGTCGGTTATCAGCAGGTCAAAGCGATCGGCGAGGAGATGGTTGACAGCCTCCCGCCCGTCTGAGGCGGTGGTGACGGTAAAGTTGTTCTTTTCCAGGGCCCAACCGATAGAAGTTAAAATGGAATCCTCGTCGTCGGCAAGCAGTATTGATTTTTTATCCATTATTCTATTTTGTTAAAGGTAGAGACACAGAAAATTTCGCCCCCATTCCGGGTTCGCTCTTCACTTCGATACGCCCTTCGTGCTTTTTAATAATGCCATAGCTCACGGATAATCCCAGACCGGTGCCTTTCAGTTCGGGTTTCGTCGTAAAAAACGGCTCGAAAATCCGGACCAGATTGGTTTTACTGATACCTGTTCCGGTATCTTGCACATGAACGGTAACCTCGCTTCCGTCTGTTTCAGTGGTCAAGGTAATCACACCGCCTCCGTCACATGCATACATGGCGTTGCTGAGCAGGTTTAAAAAGACCTGCTTCAGCTGATCGGCAACACCCTTGACGACGGGCAAGTTTTCGGCATAGTTTTTCTCAATGGTAACCTGCCGGTTCAGCAGCTCTTTTGTACTGATCTGCACAAGGGCATCGAGGATAACGTGGAGATCAACCAACTCCAGCCTACCTGAGGTCGGCTTGTAGAAAAACCTAAGGTCGGCAATCAAATCTTTCATTCTTCGGCATTCCTGCAGGGCAAGAACAATGAGTCTCTTCTCCTTTTCATCCAGCGCAGCATATTGGGAAAGCCCTTTAAGAACGGTCGTAACGCTTTGCAGGGGGTTGTTGAACTCATGGGCGATAGAAGCGGAGAGGCTGCCTACAGCGGCAAGTTTTTCGGAATGCAGCAACTGGGCGTGCGATTTCTCCAGTTCCATGGTGCGTTCCTTGACCAGCGCTTCAAGATGATCCTTTTCGGCCTGTTTACGTATGTTGGCTGATTTTATCTTGGCCATGGCCTGGATCTGGGCGATCAGCTCAATCTCGTCGAACGGTTTGGAGAGAAAGCTTTCAGCCCCTATCTCCAGAGCACGGACCCGGCTTGCCATGTCGGTCTTGAGGGCGGTGAGAAACACCACGGGGATTGTATGCAGATAATGGTCTTCTTTGAGGCTTCTGCATACGGCAAAGCCGTCCATATCCGGCATCACGATATCAAGGAGGATCACGTCGGGATCATAGGCAAAAGCCAGCTCCAGCCCTTTTTGGCCGTTGGCGGCGGTAAAGACTTTGGCAGCGGGAAGCCGGTCGGTCACCACTGCCTTCAAGCTCGTTAAATTATCGTGATTATCGTCAATTGCAAGTATCTTCATGCCATCCATTTCCATACAAGGTTAGGCGAAGGGTTTCCGTGAGGTCGCGTTCATCTATGGGTTTGGCAATATAACCGTCGAAGCCGCGGGCAAGAATGTTCTCACGATCACCATTCATGGCGCTGGCTGTAACGGCCAGAACAGGAATCGCGGCCAATGCCTCATCGTTGCGGATTTGCTCGAGGGCGGCGAATCCATCCATAAGCGGCAGAGCCAGATCCATCAGGATAAGATCGGGTCGGCACCGGCGGGCCTGTTCCAACGCTTCCAGCCCGTTTCCCGCCGTTTCCATCCTGCAAAAACCTTCCAGGACTGCCGCAATAGTTACTAGATTGTCGGGATTATCCTCTACGACCAGAATACATGGAAGACCTTCACGGAGAGGCAGGATTGACGGCTCCCTGACAGTTTCCACTTTTTCCGGAGGCGTCACCATCTCCGCTACTGCCTTAAGAAGTTCTTTCTTGCTGATGTCGCCTTTCTGGATCAACTGGTAGATATGATTGCCGGTAAGAAATTGCAATTCCTTCTTGCTGATATGTTTGGCGGTCAGGATGAGGACCGGCAGCAAGGTGGTCGTTTTCGTACTCCGGATCTGCCGCAAGACCTCGAAGCCGTCCATCTCCGGCATCATCAGGTCGAGAATCACCGCCGCAGGTGGAAATTCGTTGATCTTTGCCAAGGCCTCTTTCCCGTTTTCTGCGACCTGCACCCGATACCCCTGTTCGCTCAAAATATCAATCAACTGAATTGCCGCAGGCTCACTATCTTCCACCACCAGGATACACTGGCCGTTTCCGATTGTCGGCGCGTTCGATTTCCGGCTCCGGTTTACGCCTGACGTCACCACTGGATCTTTGCCGGATTCTGAATGGGCATAAAAGGAAGGCAATCTCAGGGTGAATACCGAACCTCGACCGATTGAACTTTCCACCTCAATATCTCCCTCAAGGAGGATGGCGTATTTCTTAGCGATGGCCAGACCGAGACCGGTCCCTCCGTACTTTCGGGCCGTTCCCTCGTCAGCCTGCCGGAACTCTTCAAAAATGTGGGGAAGATGGTCGGCGGCGATACCGATGCCCGTGTCGTGCACGGCTACATGAATCTCACCGTCCGAAAGACGCACCGATATCTCGACGGCCCCGCTTTCAGTGAATTTCACGGCGTTGGCGACCAGATTCTGGAGTATATGCCTGACCTTGACGGCATCCGATGTGACCGGCGGCAGACCGGCGTCCATCAGATTACTGAGGACGATTCCCTTTTCACGCACCAGCGGGTTCATCATCTCGACAATCTCTTCGATCAGTTCCTCAAGTGAAAACCGGGTCAAATTCACTTCTTCCCGTCCCGATTCGATGCGGGAGAGATCCAGAATACCGTTGATCAGGGTCAAGAGATCTTTTCCGTTACGTTCTATAACTTCAAGGTATCTCGATTCTTCCGCGGAAATTTTTTCTTTCAGCCGGCGGCCGAGCACAACCGACAAAGCAATAACGGAATTTAGAGGAGTTCGCAGTTCATGGCTCATGTTGGAGAGGAAGGTGCTCTTCAACCGGTTGGCGGTATCCAATTCCCTCTTCTGCAGTACCAATTCGGAGTTTTGGTGGGAAAGCTCATTTGCCTGTGCCTCCAGTTCCTGTTGCTGCGCCTTCAATTCGAGATTCTGCCGGTCGAGCCGCTCCGCAAGCTCCTGAATCTGCCGGAAGGCCAGCACCCCGTTCATTCGGGCGATCAGCGTGTCGAGTATCGTTTCCAGAAGGAGAATCGTGTTGCGATCATAGCCGTGGATGCTTGCCAGCGATATCACCGCAATCGTCTCCTGCCCGGAAACCAGAGGAACAGTAATGATCTCCCGAGGCAGGAAGTTACCGCCGGCAGTGGAAAATATAAACCGCGTGTCTTCCGGAATATCGACGATCCGCTGTATTCTCTTTGAAGCCAAAGCAGGACCGAACTCACCTTCATGGTTGACGGCGGAAAAAGTATTTCGATAATTCCCCGAAAAACCGATGGATTCAAAGAGTTCGAATTCCGTCTTTTGCGGGTTTAGGAGATAGACTGCCCCGATCGCAGAGCCTGTTTGGCCGACAAGTTCACGGATAAGTTCACGGCAGAAGCTCCGGGAGTCGACTTCCCGGAGCATGACATCGGCAATTCGAGTTGCCTGGTCACTGACGTGTATCTGGGTTTCAACGGTATCGGCCATGGCATTGAAGGTGGCCGACAGCACACCGAATTCATTTTTCGAGGCATAGTCGCTTCGGCTGTCAAGGTTTCCCTGGCGGAATTGCTCGGCTGCCGTAGTCAGCTGCTGCATCGGGGTTTTTAAATTATTCAACAAATACCAGGATACAAGAGAGGAGAATACCAGGATGATCGTAACCACAGAGGCTAACTGATAATTCAGACTTTCATTTTTCTTTCCCGCTCGGATGTAGCATTCATCGCTTGTCTTCCCGGCAAAGTCGCTAAGTGTCCGAATACGGGACATCAAGCCGGTAGTAAGTCCGCCGTCTGCGTTGCTGACGGTGGTACGGGCAATCGCCTCGGCCGTCTTTTTCCCGCGAATCAAACGGATGGTTTCATCGTGATAGGCATTCCACTTCGCCAGGTCGCTTACCAGATCGTCGACGTTTTTTTTCGGACCGAGGAAACGGTCGCTTATGACCGCCAACCGTCTGGAAATATCGGCTTCATACACTTCGATTTCCTCAAGATCGGAGGCAATCTTCTGCTCGTCTCCGGCCAAAATCAGATCCCGCATTTTCATTCGAATGGAGGAGATGTCCGTCTTAAGTTCGCCGACAGCCCAACTCACCTGCAATGGATGGTCGTACAAGGTTTTGGTTTGCAGCCACAACAAGTCGTTCTGTTTCCAGGAAAGCAGACCCAGAAAGAGCACAAAAGCAAGGATCAGGCTCAGGCCCACTCGTAACTGTGTGCCTATTTTAATATCTTCAATTTTCATAGTGACACGGTTGTATAAATTTTCCCTCAGTATGCGGAGTTCACTGTGCCGGCATCGTGAAATTCTTTTTTGTTGACTGATCCGTATGGCCGTGAGTTGATCGTGGTTTCTCTTGATTGACGGTTTGCTTCAATTTCCGGCCGACGGAATGCGCTTTAAAGACAGCCGCTTGAGGAATTGTCGAATGAAAAACGCCGGATTGCTCAACAATATGACGTTCAGTGGTGTCGGTAATCAAACACCCGGATTGTGCCAGACTCTGTTGAATTTTTTTGAGGATCATGGTTTGTATCTCCTGCTTATAATACAGGAGAACGTTGCAGCACAACACAAGATCAAAATTACCGTAGATGCTCTCAGGCGGGCAAGTTGTTGCTGTATCGAGAAGGTCGTACACCGAGAAGGTCACTTTATCTTTGAGCCGAGGTGCAACAACAAAGGAATCGTCCTTATGCGTAAAGGAGTTGTGGAAATACTTCATCTTGATATTTCCGAGTGCGTCCCTGCTATAACGTCCCCTTCTTGCCTGATCGAGAGCGGATTCCGATCTGTCGGTGGCAAAAACCCGATAGGAAAGAGGGTTTTTTCGTGTTCTGAGCAACTCGTCGAGAAGGATGGCGATGGACCAGGCTTCCTGCCCTGTTGCACAACCTGCCGACCAGACCCTGATTTCGCCCTGCCCCGATTTTTCTTTTTCACCGCAGATCTCGGGAAGCAAAATATGTTCGAGCAGCGCAAATGCCGGGAAATTACGGAAGAATTCGCTGTAAACAACGTGCATTGACCCCATAAGGGCCTTTGCTTCCGACGGGTCTTTTCGTAGACGTTCGATATAGGAGTCGATTGTCGTAGCCGAAATAGCCGATAATCGCTTATTTAGGGATTGGATAAGAAATGCTTCGTCGAAGGAAGATACATCAACATCGTAGACCATACGAACGAGTTCGGCGACATCTGAAACGATATCTTTCGTCCAGCAAGGATGTATACAGGCTTTCTTTTTTTCAGTATCCATGCTGGTTCCATAGCCGCATTCT
>JBJKQT010000185.1:0-9623 GCA_046705065.1 Desulfocapsaceae bacterium | reverse complement strand
CACATTTGAAAATTACCGGTACTGCTGGGCCTTCTGATTAAGCTCCGTCTGTAAATTGTTTATTTCTCTCTCCAGCTTGGCGAGCTGTTCCTTTGATGCGTTGGGGTTTCTCTGCGCTTCGCGGTATTCAAAACGCTTGTCATTCAACTCCTTGCGCAATTGCACAGTGTCGTCCAGAAATTTCTGGTTTTGCTCGTTGGTCCAGGAATTCCGGCTGGATCGGTTTTGCCCCTGGTAATTGTTATTTCCGTTATATCGTCCATGCCCGTTACCGTTTCCCATGGAGCCGTAACCGCCGCCACTGCCATCCATCATGCCATTGCCACCGCCATTGCCGCCCATCATGCCGTAGCCGCCATTGCCGCCCATCATGCCATAGCCGCCACCGCCCCCCATCATGGCATAGGTGTTCCCGTCTGGAGTCCTCATGCTATATCCACCACCATGAGCGTATGCGAAGCCTCCTACGGCCAATCCGACGGCCAGAACAGATGCGATAAATATCTTTTTCACGGTATCCTCCTTCTTCTTTTTTGTCTTTTCGTTCAAACTGATAATAACGTCGAAACTGATTTGATTTTTTTCAAAACCGGAACTCTCGTTTTGATAAAAGCGCAGACCGTGCCATTTCATCCTTTTCTCATCAATTGATCCAAAGTTTACTTCCCAAATGAAACATCATTGGCTGCCTCCTCACTTTGTTAGAAGAGGCTTTCGAAACCTGCGAAGTCTGAGTGCGTTGCTGACCACGGTCACAGATGAGAGCCCCATGGCCCCGGCTGCAATCATCGGGTTGAGCAGAATCCCGAACAGGGGGAAGAGCACTCCGGCAGCCACCGGAATCAGGACCGTATTGTAGGCAAAGGCCCAGAACAGATTTTGCTTGATGTTGCGGATCGTGGATTTGGAGAGCGCAATCGCCGTCACAACTCCTTCCAACTCGCCGCTGATCAGGGTGATATCGGCCGACTCGATGGCGATATCGGTACCGGTTCCGATGGCTATGCCCACGTCTGCCTGGACAAGTGCCGGCGCATCGTTGATCCCGTCGCCGACCATTCCGACGATTTTACCTTCCTCTTGCAGATTTTTAACGACATCGGCCTTCTCGTCCGGCATGACCTCGGCGACAACGCGCGTCACGCCGACTTGCTTGGCAATGGCTTGCGCAGTGCGTTCGTTATCTCCGGTGAGCATTACGACCTCGACGCCAAGACGCTGCAAGGCACCAATGGCATCCCCTGAGCCTCCCTTTATCACATCGGCGACAGCGATAATGCCTGCGATCTCTTCGTCTACACTGATAAACATTGGCGTCTTCCCATCTCCGGCAAGCTCTGCTGCCGAAGACTCTACCCTTGCAAGAGACAGGGCATTGTCCTTCATCAGCTTGGCGTTTCCGAGCAGGATTTTCCGGTCATCAACGACCACCGAAATCCCGAGCCCCGGAATGGCGTTGAAATCCGTTACCGTTGCCAAGGTTACATTTCTCCTCCGAGCCTCCTCGACGATTGCCTCACCGAGCGGATGCTCCGAGCCTTTTTCAGCTGATGCAGCAATCGACAGGAGGCGATCGGCGCTAAAACCGTTGACGGTAACGATATCTGTTACAGCAGGACGGCCTTTGGTAATGGTTCCCGTCTTGTCTAGCACCACGGTATTCAGTTTGTGCGTGGTCTCAAGGGCACTGCCGCCCTTGATCAAAATTCCATACTCGGCACCCTTGCCGGTGCCAACCATGATGGAGGTCGGCGTGGCAAGCCCCAGCGCACAGGGGCAGGCTATAATTATCACGGCTACAAAATTGAGAAGCGCATACGTCATGGCCGGATTCGGTCCCCAGATCAGCCAGATCAAGAAGGTGATCGAGGCGATGATTATCACACCGGGGACGAAATAGCCGGCGATGATATCGGCAAGTCTTGCAATGGGAGGCTTTGAACCCTGGGCATCTTGTACCATCCTGATGATTTGGGAAAGCATGGTGTCCTTACCGACCTTGGTTGCCTTAAAGGTGAAGGTCCCTGTTTTATTGAGGGTGACGCCGATAACCTCATCGCCCGGAGTTTTGCCCACCGGGATCGACTCTCCGGTAACCATGGACTCATCGACTGCGGAGCCTCCCTCGACGATCACGCCGTCCACCGGAATCTTTTCCCCTGGACGCACAACAACCAGATCGTCGATGGCTACATCCTCCACTGGAATCTCAATTTCGGAGCCGTCTCTCATAATGCGGGCTGTTTTAGCCTGCAGGTCGATGAGTTTTTTGATCGCCTCGGAGGTCCGGCCTTTGGCCCTGGCCTCGAGAATCCTTCCGAAGAGAATCAGAATAATGATGACCCCGGCCGTGTCGAAGTAGACCTCTGCAACCAGACCCTGGGCGCTGAAAAGCGTTGGGAAAAATGTGACCAGCACGCTATAGATAAAGGCGGCGCTGGAGCCGGTGGCAACCAGGGTGTTCATGTCGCTGGTCCTGTTTTTCAAAGCATGCCAGGCTCCTTTATAGAACTGCCCACCGACCCAGAACTGGATCGGCAACTGCAGCAAAAGCTGCAGAAGGAAATTCGTCTGCCGGGAAAGTGGAATAAACCGGGAAAGTCCGAGAGATTGCCAGTAAACCAGTGTCAGGATCGGGATAACCAGGACGACACCCGTAAGAAATTTCACCTTCAAGATCTTCAGCTTGGACTCCCTGGCAATTCTCTCCCGATCAAGGGCATTCTCGGCCCCGCCATAGGGTATGAAGGCGGAATAGCCGATTTTTTCCACTGCCGAGACCAGATCCTTGGGAGTGAGCAGTCCGGGGGAGTATTCCACGCGGGCGCTTGATGTGGCAAAATTCACTGAGGCACTGATGACACCCTCAATCCCGGCAAGACCGTTTTGAACTCTGTTTACACAGGAGGCACAACTCATGCCGTCCACCTGAAAGGTCAGTGTCTCAAAACCGGCCTGATATCCGAGATTCTGAATGGCCTTGATCAGTTCGGCTGGATGCATTCTAGCGGGATCAAAATCGACGACAGCCCGCTCGGTTGCAAGGTTTACAGCGGCGGACGCGACTCCCGAAAGAGATTTCAGGCCTTTTTCCACCCTGCCGACACATGATGCACAGCTCATGCCGCCAACTGGGATTACTATTCTTTTGCTACTTTTTTCCCCGACATCTCGAGTGGACGCGACAGCCGAGATCTCTGTCTGAATTTCATTACTCGTCAGCGCATGCATATCTTCACCTCCTACAAGGATTTTCACTTCCCTGTCGGTTATTTAATCGGCAAATCCCATTCAAAAACCCGTTCTTTAATATTGTCCACTCCCTTTATGAGCAGACTGATCTTCTTTGTTCCCTTGGGGACAGCTTGATTGAACGAGACAACTCCTCGCACATGATGTCCCATGCCGTTTGGTTCCCATGACTGAGCAGGAATGGGTTTGCTCTCATCAAATTGCAGGAAACTCAGTTGCTTCAAGTCGTATGCGCTGAGATCAACCGAATGGGTATTGAGCGCCAGTTGGAAACTGACACCATGATCGGCTGCTTCTCCGGTTTTTAAATAGGCACCACGGACCTCAACCGCACCCTGATTATCCTCTCGGGTCAGCTTGTCACCCAAAAAAGAAAATGCGCTGACCAGACTTGCAGAGAAAAGCAACCCGACCAGAAAAAGAGTCAGAGTTGATACAATACGTTTTGTTTTTCTCCTAATATTCATGTCAATCTCCTTTTGCCGTCAAATTAGAGCTCCGCGCGCTCAAAATGATCGAGTATTCATTATCCTTGGTATCTTCTGCATCATAGAAAAGCACATCTCGTGCCACATTGTGACAGCAGCGAGGAACCAGAAGATAAGATGCTTTATTCAAAAGAAAAATAAAGAGCATGATCTCATCAAATCAAGAAACCTGAAATTGGGCATGTACGGAATTTGGACAATGAAAAAAAGGGAACAGAGGCAGAATGCCTAAATACTGGACGGTTGCCGCAGCTTCGCTTGGATATTTCAAGAGTCGAGACAGTCTGCCGGCCAAGAAGAGAGACTCACAGAATATTCTTGCTCATTATATGGCCCTGTGGTAGGCTCGCATTCTTTTTGCACAGGTGTTGAGCAGAAATGTTCAACCTCTCTGATTTACAAAACAGATCAGTTTCATTTTCCGCTAGGTCGCCTTCATTCTCTCCATCCTTTACACATAACCAAGAATCATGATATCAGCATCCAACGTTTCCCTTTCCTATGGAAAACGAGTTATTTTTAAAGATGTAAATATAAAATTCACCCCAGGAAACTGTTATGGTCTCATCGGCGCCAACGGGGCGGGTAAATCCACCTTCTTAAAAATTCTCTCAGGGGAAATCCAGCCCGATACTGGTGTAATATCCGTCGGCGCCCGGGAAAGAATAGCCGTACTCAGCCAGGATCAGTTCGCCTTTGATGAGTTCACTGTTGCCCAGACCGTTTTGATGGGCCACTCCCGCCTCCAGGAGCTCATGACAGAACGTGAAAAGCTCTACTCCAAGACCGAGTTTACCGAAGAAGACGGAATCCGCAGCGGAGAACTTGAGGCTGAATTTGCCGAGATGAACGGATATGAAGCTGAATCCGAGGCGGCTACCCTGCTGAGCGGCCTGGGGATCGCCGAGATGCTTCGCGGGAAAAAAATGAAAGAACTCGAAGGCGGCGAGAAGGTCAGGGTCCTGCTGGCTCAGGCGCTTTTCGGCAACCCCGACATTCTCCTTCTCGATGAGCCGACAAACAACCTTGATGTTAAATCGATCCAATGGCTTGACGGCTTTCTCGAACGCTTCAACAACACCGTTATCATCGTCTCGCACGACCGTCATTTTCTCAATCAGGTCTGCACCCATATGGCCGATATCGATTTTGGCCGGATACAGGTATATGCAGGCAATTATGATTTCTGGTACCAGGCCAGTCAGTTGTCACTTAAGCAGAGACAGGATGCAAACAGCAAAACGGAAGCCAAGGCCAAAGAACTGAAGGAGTTTATCGCCAGATTTTCCTCCAACGCCTCGAAAGCCAGACAGGCGACATCACGGAAAAAGCTTCTCGACAAACTCGAGCTTGAGGATATGCCCGCATCAAGCAGAAAATATCCCTTTATCCACTTCAAGCCCGGAAGGCCCTGCGGCGATGTGATTCTCGAAATCAACAACATTTCAAAAAAAATAGACGGAATAGATGTCTTAAACAACTTTTCTCTCATCGTCAACAAAGGTGAAAAAATCGGGTTTGTAGGTACAAACAGCCTTGCGATCACCACGCTTTTTCAGATACTGGCCGGTGAGTTGGAACAAGACAGCGGAACATTCCGTTGGGGAGTGACCGTAAGCACATCATATTTCCCAAAGGAAAACAGCGGGTACTTTAATGACAACAAAAGACTGGTAGATTGGCTCGGCGAGTACACTCCTGCAACCGAGGGTGAAAGCTTTGCCAGGGGCTTTCTGGGCAAGATGCTCTTTTCCGGCGACGAGGCCTTGAAAAAAACCAATGTTCTCTCCGGTGGTGAGCGGGTGCGCTGCATGCTGTCCCGCATGATGCTAAGCGATGCCAATGCCTTGATTTTTGATGAACCGACCAACCACCTCGATCTTGAATCAATAACCGCCCTCAATAATGGAATGAGATCATTTCCGGAAATTATTCTTTTCTCGTCCCATGACCATACTCTTGTGGATACCGTTGCAAACAGAATCGTCGAGATATTGCCGGGCGGCGTCATCGATAAAATGTTGCCGTATAGTGACTATTTATGCGACGCCGAGGTTATGCGGATGCAGGAGATATTTCGACTGCCCAACTAACCAGCATTTCTCCTCTTTTTGCGGAGAAGCTCACAACAGGCTCGGAGGTTTATTAAGATCCACGTTTTTTTATTTGACCTCCGTTTTGTACATTGGTATTTTAAAGGGGCACTCAGTACTTATTACCTTGAAAAGGCCTGCATCTTTTATTACCCACAAAAGGATGCAGGCCTTTTCATTTGCTGTCGACTTCCCCGTCAGGTGCTTCTCTCCAATCAGTCTTTTTTGAATCCTTCAACCAGGGAAAACATCGCCTCTGTCCGGATCAGTCTGATCCGGTGAAAACCGGCAGCGGCCAGGCCGTAGGCGATCTCTTCATACGTATACGTGCGTCCTCCCCGGGTTCCGGCCAACATGTTCACCGCAAACATGGCGCCATCCGGAGGTTCCGTACGGTCGGAGGACATGACGTAATCGCGTATAATGATTCTCCCGCCGGGATCTAGGGCATCGTTGATTCTCCGGTAGAGGGTCTCGTTTTCCTGATGGCTGTTCTGATGGATGATGGCGGAAAGAAGCGCCAGATCGTGGCCCGCCGGCAGTGGATCATTGTAAAAATCGCCGCCAACCAAGCTGATACGGTCCTCCATACCAGCGTCACGAGCCCGTTTCCGGGCCATTTCTATAACCCGCGGCAAATCGAACAAAGTTGCCCGCATCTCCGGAACTGCAGCCAGAAAGGCCAGGGTGTACGATCCGGATCCGCCCCCCACATCCAGCAGCCGCCTGGCCTTACCCGGCTCGATGGCCGCCACAACCTCCGGCGCTTTTTTTGATGCAATGACATGCATGGCGCCGATGAAAGACTCAACGCTGCCTTCGGATAATGCTCCGGTTTCCTTCATGCCTGCAGTGGTCTTTTTTAACACGATGTCCGTTAATTGCGACCAGCTCTGCCATACCCTTCCCTGATGCAGAATTACCGGGAGCACTGATTCAGGGTAATCGGCTGAAAGCAAGGGGATGGCAGACGGTTCGGTCCGATAATGCCCCTCGCTCTTCTCTAAATAGCCCAAGGCGCTCAACGCATCGAGCAAGATGGCAATCCCCCGCTGATCGGCATTTATTTTAGCCGCCACCGCTGCGGCGCTCAAGGGTTTTTCGGCAAGCAAGGTGAACAAATCAAGTTCAGCCCCGCAAAGGAGCACACGGCTTTCCTGGAAAGCGCGCGATATTTTTAAGATTGAATCAAATGTGTGCTTTGCGTTCATCATACCCCCTCTGGTAATGTGGATGAAAAAGAACTTACTCTCACGATTTTTAATGATAACCACTTTGTCTTATATAATCTCATCGCTTTTTAACATTGGTGAATTCCACCATTATTTCTCTCGATTAACAAATATGTTACCCCGGTGCAAATGCAAGAGACCGGAGCGAAGGCAGACTTGCCTTGTGGAGATCTCACAAAGACAGGAGAATGACGCTACAGGAAGCCTGACCACAGAATTTTGGTCTGATTTTCCCCAAAATTGTTCAGGTTAGGTATAGCCATGGGTTAAATTTTCCATGACGGCTTGACAACATGTTCTGTACCTATTAGTATGTACGTTATGAAAACAAAACACGACGATATAATTGACGCGGCGAAAACGTTGCTGTGGGAAAAAGGCTATGACGCCACCAGCCCCAGAGATATCCAGGAGCTCAGCAATGCAGGCCAGGGAAGTTTTTACCATCATTTCAAGACGAAGAAAGACCTGGCGGCGAAAACCATGGAGATGGTGGTTGACGAACGTATTGCAGGATTCGATGAAATTTTCGGCGATTCCGGACCGGTGGCCGGGCGCATCGAACGCTTTCTGCTGGAATCGCGCGACTCGCTGAAAGGTTGTCGCATCGGGAGAATGGTCTGGGATTCGGCCATTACCGAGGAGGATTTACGACGTCCGATCCAAAAATATTTCCGTTATATCGAATCACGCATCACATCAGCACTGGAACAGGCACTAAGATCCGGCGAAATAGAAACCACCATCCCTCCAGAACATATAGCCGCCGTAATCATTGGCTCTATGCAGGGCGCTTTTACATTGGGACGGGCGATGCAGGACCAGGCCTGGTATTCCCGTACGGTTCAAGGAACCGTATCTTTTATCAACCGCGTCATCAAACCCGGAAGCTGAACCTGCCGCTGGAAGGAAGTATCATGCAGTGTATCAAGGGGAAAAACAGGCTTCTTTATTGTACCTATCAGTATGTACAAAAAATAAATTCTGCATTGCACAGACACACCGACAGCAGAGACAAACGGAGACTGCCATGAAAACAACACCAGAAGAGCACACCTCTTTTCAATTGGTTACGACTGCGCATCTCGGCGAGGAAGGACTCACCTTGGAGTTGATCAAAAACCATGAAGCAAGAGGAAGAAGGCTGCGGTCGGAATATTTCGTCGGCTTTCTAAAAAGATCAGGAAGGATGGCAAAAGACCTCTCCCTCTGGACCGGCAAGGTGTTCGGCAGGATTTTCGGCGTTACGTAATTACCCGCAACGAAAGGAGGAAACATATGAACCCGATTCAAGAAGCAATCACAGGCAAAGAAAACCTTGGAGATGGATCTTCCGCCTCTCAGGCACTTAGTCAATTTTATTGCGCCTTCAACTCACGCAACATACAGATTATGTCACAGAACTGGGCACAATCTGATGATATAGCAATGGATAATCCCCTTGGCGGCATCAAGCGCGGCTGGGCCGAGATTCAGCAGGTCTACGAACGCATATTTAACGGTCCGGCCGAAGTTTACGTCGAGTTTTTCGACTACACCATCCACGAGACATCAGAAATGTTTTACGCCGTCGGCAGGGAGCGAGGCTATTTCCGCTTGGGTGGCGAAGAAATAACTCTTGCCATTCGCACGAGCCGAATATTCCGGAAGATAAAAGGCCGCTGGAGGCAGATTCATCATCACGGCTCAATAGAAAATCCGCAGGCGTTGGCAAGATATCAAACAGCCGTTTTAGTTCGCCAAATCCCCTCCCCACTCCGCTTCAATCTCCTCCACTGTCGGCAGGCTGGCTTTGAGGTTCGTGGGTAAAGCCTGGGTCAACTGGTATTCCGACACACCGATGGGTTTAAGAATATCGCTTAGGGCATACTCGGCGACCAGTTTGTCTTTACTCTTGCAAAGCAAGAGGCCGATGGTCGGCTGGTCTCCTTGGCAGCGGAATTGTTCGTCGACGGCCTTGATGTAAAAGGTCAGTTTTCCAGCATGTTCAGGCTCAAAGTCCACGGCCTTGAGTTCCACAACCACATAGCAGTGCAGTCGGGCATGATAAAAGAGCAGATCGATAAAAAAGTCCCGTTCGCCAACCTGCAAAGGAACCTGTCGTCCATAAAAGCAAAACCCGCTCCCAACTCCAGGAGGAATTTGGTGATATGTTGAATTAACCCATTTTCCAATTCTCGCTCGTTATAGTTTTTGGTCAGGGTCATAAAATCCAGGATGTAGGGATCCTTCAGCTCTTTTGCTTTAACGATGATTTTTGAATTCATCAAAAGCTCGAATCTTTCCCAAGTTTACCTTAACTCGAAAATACTATAACAGAAAGAAGAAGTTTATCTCTCCTCCGAAATTTCTTTTTAACTCAATTCAAGTGCAGGAAAGGTAACGATCGTTTCCTTAAGGGGTTCTAGGCCCTAACCGCCGAAATTTCCCAGCTGCTATGCCGTTACATGTAACATATTGAAAAGGAAACTGTTATTGAAAACAACTGCTAATTGGCGATCACAAGAGATCGGGACAAATATCATCTATTACACATTGAGATGTATGATTTAATCTAA
>JBJKQT010000184.1:0-4518 GCA_046705065.1 Desulfocapsaceae bacterium | reverse complement strand
ATGCTGATCTCATCAACCCTCATCTCCAGGGATTGGACCAATCAGACACTCTTGCCATTAATGAAAAATCTAAGAATCTTATCGCCAACGGAAAAACTGTCTACAGGTTTGGATTGGGTCAGTCGCCTTTCCCGGTCCCGGATACTGTCGTCAGAGCATTACGTCTCCATGCACCGCAGAAGGATTATCTTCCGGTAAGGGGATTGCCGCTGTTGCGGGAGGCTGTGGCTGATTTTCATCGACGAAAGGATCATGTTGCCGCAAAATTCGATGGTGTAATTATCGGACCAGGCTCCAAGGAACTCGTTTTTCTTCTCCAACTGGTCTTTAATGGTGAAATCATCATCATAAGTCCTTGCTGGGTATCGTACATTCCGCAAGCCAGAATCCTGGGCAAAGAAATCTCCATCATCCACAGCTCGTATGAAAACAAATGGCAGCTTACCCCTCGGCTTTTTCGAGAGTTTCTCAAAAAGAGAAACAATAAAAACAAGCCTGCCCTGATGATCCTCAATTATCCAGGCAATCCGGATGGGGTTTCCTTTGCCGAAGAAGATCTCATGGAGATCGCTGCCCTGGCCCGGGAGTATCATATCTTCATACTTTCAGACGAGATTTATGGCCAGCTCAACCATGAGGGGAAGCATATTTCCATCGGCAGATTTTATCCGGAAGGGACCATTATCAGCTCCGGCCTTTCCAAATGGTGCGGTGCCGGAGGATGGCGGTTGGGCACCTTCACCTTCCCGGACGAACTGCATTGGGTGTGTGAAAAAATGGCGGTGGTTGCTAGTGAAACCTATACCTCAGTGAGTGCTCCAATTCAATTTGCAGCAATCGAGGCATTTAAGGGTGGAACGGAAATCGAAGAATATCTCTGGCTCGTAAGAAAGATTCTCTCCACTCTTGGAATGGATTGTGCCCATTCATTGCAAAAGGCAGGGATTAAAGTCCATGAGCCTGTTGGCGGGTTTTATCTGTTTCTGGACTTTTCAAACCATGCAGACAAACTGCAGGCAAAAGGGATCACCTCTTCCAAGGAACTCTGCTCACAACTCCTTGCCGATACCGGCGTCGCCTTGCTCCATGGTCATTGTTTCAGCAGACCGCAGGAAGAATTGTCCGCCCGCATGGCCTATGTGGATTTCGACGGTGCGGGTGCGCTAGCAGCGGCTAGAACCGTCCCGCTCCATGGTCCGCTGCCGGAAGATTTCGACAAAATCTACTGTGCCAAGGTGATTGAAGGCGTCAACCGGATCATTGAATGGTTGGAAGAATTTAGGTAAAGACGACATTTTAGAATTGGTCTGTCATGTATACGCAGTACTTCGGACTCACGGAAAAGCCGTTTTCAATTGCCCCGGACCCTCATTTTCTCTATCTGAGCGAACTTCATAGAGAGGCGCTTGCCCATCTTCTCTACGGTATAGAAAGCGGCGGATGTCTGGTTTTGCTGACGGGTGGAGTGGGGACTGGAAAGACGACGGTCAGCCGCTGTCTTGTGGAACAACTGCCCGAAGCCACGGAAATTGCCTTGATCCTTAATCCAAAACTCACGGCCAACGAACTTCTGACGACCATCTGCGAAGAGCTGCAAATTGAAGGAGCCGGAGCGCAACATTCCGTTAAGGGATTGATCGACCTTCTCAATCGGCATTTGCTTGAAACCCATGCTCAAGGCAAAAATACGGTTCTGATCGTTGATGAGGCGCAGGATCTCGACCCGGATATCTTGGAGCAACTCAGGCTGCTGACAAATCTGGAAACCAACAAGGAAAAACTGCTGAAGATCATCCTCCTGGGCCAACCTGAACTAAGAGACATTCTGAATCAGCCGCAGTTTTCTCAGATCAACCAACGGATCACCAGCAGATATCATCTTCTGCCCTTGCAGGAACAGGATGTCGGGGCCTATATCAACCATCGAATCAAGGTGGCCGGAGGTGGCCGGGCCAGACTGTTTTCCGACAAGGCGATCAAACGCATCTCGGAACTCAGCAAAGGCATTCCGCGCCTGATTAATCTTCTCTGCGATCGAGCTCTGTTGGGAGCCTATGCCGAAGACAAAGACCAGGTTGACCGCAAAATCGCGGCCAAAGCAGGCCGCGAGGTCTTCGGTTCATCAGGGAGGGCGGCAATACTCCACGGTTCACATGGGGTAAGAACAGGAAGAACACAACCTGCTGTTTTTCTCTCTTTGGTCCTTGCACTGCTCATCACCGGTGCGATGCTGTTCTTTTTCTCTCCGCATGTAGACAGCATGCTCCCAAAAAAACAAATAATCAGCCATGCAGAACAGATTTCTCCGGCCCACGAATCCTCGCCGGTGGTGCTCAAACAAGCAGCCAAAACGACGACACAAACAACTCTCAAGAGCTCCAAGAAACAGCGTGAAACGCACGGAGCACACCATTCTGTAAAAGAGAAACGGGAATGACCGAAACCAATCTCTAGCTGCCAGGTGATCTGAAAATGTCATATATCCTGGAAGCACTACGAAAATCCGAAAAAGAACGGCGGCAGGAGAATATCCCGACCCTTCAGGATATTTCCGCCCCGCGCCACATTACTCCGGCTAAACGGAGCTTCTTTTCTTCAAGACTTCTTCAGGGCTTATTTGTCCTTGTCCTGCTTTTGGCTTTCGCTTTTGGATTCATGCTGCGAAAAAACCGGTTTGCAACCGCTCTCAATGAGCAAGCGTCACCGCAGCAAAATTCTCAAGCATTGTCGCAATCCGTCGACGGCGGAAAAATACCTGAAAAACAAAGCGAGGCTGAATTAACGCAAGAAGTTACCAAGCGGAGCGTGTCCCACACAGCCCCGGATTCAGATGCGGAGAAGACGCAAAAATCTCCGCGCATCATCAGAGAACCTGCTCCCTTAAGACTTGCTCCGGAAACAGATGATGCCGTGGTTATCAATCGACGGGATTCCAAGTCGATGCGGCAGACAGATCTTCCTCCCCTGGTTCAGGAAGATCTGTCTGCTATGAAATTTGCCGGCCACGCCTATTCGGAAGATCATGCTTTGAGACTCATTATGATCAACAACAAAATTCTTCATGAAGGCGATGCCATAGATGCCGACCTGCGGCTTGGTGAAATCACTGAAAACGGCGTCGTGCTCCTCTACGGCTCAAAACACATTCGGATAAACTTATTTTAAAACCATGAATACGACCATTCGGGAGTTTTTCGTCCACAATCCGGCCTTGGAACCTGTAGTGATTTCCATGCTCCTCTTGATAGCCGCAGGAATTGTGATCCTATCAATCCTGAAAAATCGCGCTGCAAGACGGCTCTTGGCGGAAAAGGATCAAGAAATACGAGTACTGTATTCCAGAATCATGGATATGCAAGCCGCGGTTACCGAGGAAAAGATTCAAAAGACAAAACTGGAAACCCAGCTGATACAAGAAAGAGAGCATGGAGCCGAAAAGCTGCTCCTGCTCGAGCAGGCACGAGATGAATTGCGCCTTCAGTTCCAGGCCTTGGCCCAACGCATATTCGACGAAAAAAGTGCTTCCTTCAGCGCCCAGAACAGTGAACGACTGGGCGCCCTGCTACAGCCTTTTCAGGAACAAATGGCTTCGTTTCGCAAGCGCATAGACGACATCTACCTCAGCGACTCCAAGGAACGTGTCTCGCTGAAGGAGGAGATTCTTCATCTTCGAAGGCTCAATCAGCAAATCAACGACGAGGCGATCAATCTCACCAGGGCACTGAAGGGAGATCGAAAGCTTCAGGGAAACTGGGGAGAGATGGTGCTAGAGCGGGTCCTAGAACAATCCGGCCTCCGCAAAGGACAAGAATATGAAACTCAAGGGGGATTCAGAGACAGGGAAAATCAACTCCTCAAGCCGGATGTGATCATCCACCTTCCCGACGGCAAGGATATTATCGTAGACTCGAAGGTCTCGCTTTCCGCATGGGAGCACTATGTCAATTGCGACGACGAAACAGACAAGAAGGCTTTTCTCGGCAAGCATGTCCTGGCCATCCGGGAGCATATTACGGGCCTTGGGAAAAAAGACTATGCAGGAGTCCGGGGCATCCGCTCCTTGGACTTCGTTTTGATGTTCATGCCCATTGAGGCAGCCTTTACAACGGCCTTTCAACGGGATGAAAAGCTGTTCTCCGAGGCCTTCGCGCAAAAGATCATCGTGGTGAGCCCGACCACGCTTTTGGCAACGCTGAGGACCATTGAGACTATCTGGCGCTTCGAGCATCAAAGCAGAAACTCCCAAGAAATTGCCGAGCTGGCAGGATCTCTTTATAACAAACTCTGTCTCTTTGTCGAGGATATGGAAAAGATCGGCCGGCAACTTTCTAGCGCCACCACAACCTATGATGCGGCAATGAACAGATTGACCCACGGTCGGGGAAACATTATCGCCCTTGCCCATTCCCTGCCCGAACTAGGCGTAAAGGTGAAAAAAACTTTGCCTCGGACGATAACGGAAGAATCCGAACTTGATTTGAAAAACTAGGCTGCAGCATTTCCGGAAAGCAACCTAAC
>JBJKQT010000183.1:0-5553 GCA_046705065.1 Desulfocapsaceae bacterium | reverse complement strand
AACCGTTGGAAATCACAGAAACATCAGATATCCTATTTTTGCACATATTTCAACTTCAGAATGCCGGAGCTGCCGGATTGCCACCGATATTCCGGTGGTTTCATGGCATATATCAGTTAGATGAGATGAAGACTGGGCCAACCATGCTAAAAAATCAACCCGTGGTAAGCATTTCACGAACTATAACAGCAAGATCACGTAACGAGAACGGTTTCTGGATAAAGTGTACTCCATCCTCAACGATTCCTTGGTGTGCTACGATATCGGAAGTGTATCCAGACATATATAAGGTTTTGATACCGGGGCAAATTGATTGGATGTGACTGGCCAAATCCTTTCCATTCATTTCAGGCATGACAACATCGGTCAACAAAAGAGTTATCTCTTGTTTTTTTTCAGCGGCGATGCAGGCGGCTTCTTGGGGTGAGGCCGATATCAGGGCCTTGTATCCCAGTCCTTCCAGCATCGCCTTCGTTAAATTGAGATTTGCAATCTCATCTTCGACAACGAGCACCGTCTCGTTGTTCCCCAATGGTATTTTTTGCTTATAATCCTCGGGAACTTGCCTTGCATCGCCGACATAACGAGGTATGTAGATCTTAATGGTCGTTCCCAACCCAGGTTCGCTGTATACATGACAGAACCCATTGTTCTGTTTGACAATACCATATACAGTGGCCATTCCGAGGCCGGTTCCTTTTCCAATCTTTTTTGTAGTAAAAAACGGCTCGAAGATCTTATCCAGGGTTTCTTTGTCCATCCCGCAACCGTTATCGCTGACGGCCAACAAAACAAAATCTCCGGGAATGAAATCGACGTGTTTTTTGCAATAATATGGGTCAAAGGACGCCATATCGGTTTCAATAACAACTTGTCCAACACCTGATATTGCATCCCGGGAATTGACACAAAGATTTGCCAATATCTGGTCAAGTTGCGAGGGATCCATTTTCACCGCCCAGAGGTTCTCGCGAGGATGGAATTCCAGGTTGATATCCTCACCAATGAGCCGTTTGAGCATTTTAAACATACCCTCAATGGATTTATTTACGTCGATAACCTTGGGAGTAATGGTCTGTTTTCGGGCAAAAATCAACAACTGGCGAATCAGGTTAACCGAACGCTCCGATGCCTTCATGATCTCAGTGAGATGGGAGTGCAAAGGTTGAGACGGATCCACCAGGCTGAGGGACATCTCCGTATATCCTATAATGACTCCCATCATATTGTTGAAATCATGAGCGACACCTCCGGCTAGCCGGCCGACGGATTCCAGCTTCTGGGCTTGGTGGAACTGTTCTTCCAATTTCTTTTTTTCAGTAATATCATTGATCGTTTCAATGACCGAAATTATTTCCCCCTCTGCATCTCGAATGGGAAACGATTTCAATTCCGCAATCGTTTCCCTCCCTGAGGAGTCTTTATGGAAATGCATCGTTGAATATATCTGTCCGGTGGCGAATGTCTGTTTGACCGGGCATTCGAGACCGGTGTTCCAGCATGGGTCAGGGCTCCGATGAGCGATTTCATAGCATGTGTTTCCAACGATCCGATCTTCAGAGAGATCCATCATTTTCGAGAATGCCTTGTTCGACGAGACGATTCGGTATTCCGGATCAATGACAATGAATCCTTCGTCAACCGAGTCGAGGATATTCCTGATAAAGGATTCTTTCTCTTTAACCGTCTCCATTGCTTTCCTGCGGTTGGTTTCTTGGATGTCCCGTTGCAGTCTGGCATTTAAGATGGGAGAGATGAAATTGGTAATATCACGCAGGAGTTCCATATCGTCCGGCTCGTAGCCTTTTTCCTTGTCGGCACACGATATCAGTCCGATTGCCCTACTCCCGAAAACGATGGGAGAAGTAAGGAAATGAGTGATTTCGATATGCCCCTTGGGTATGTTAAAAGGACCGTCCGATATAAAGGGCTTTTTATTCTTAATTGCCCGTCCCCAGACACTCTCTCCCCAAGTGGAGGCAGGAAAGACAGCGGATTTATCTCGAACAAGACATTGGCCCCAGATTTCACCGGTTAGGCTCGGTATGACCAGATCGCCTCCATCGTCGATATACCCGAAGACGCCGAACTTGCTCGCAGTTGCGTCGAGGACAACAGCCAGTACTTCCCTGTACATCTCTTCATCGGAAACAGAAAGAAAGATGCCGGCAATCTTATTGATAATGGCATTTTTCCTCTCAGACCGGATCAGTTGCGCTTCCGTTGCCTTGCGTTCGGTGATCTCTTGCGCCGTCCCCCGCAATCCGACAATCTTGCCGTTCTCATCACGCTTGGTCTCGCTGCGGGCAGTAATCCAACGTGTCGGTCCATCGGCGCAGGCGATTTCCAGATCGAGCACATACGGCTCTCCGGTTTCCATATTCCGCCTGACAGCGTTATCAAGCAACACAGCACTTTCAGGTGTGTAGACCTTCAAATGTTCCTGATACCCAGGAGGTTTCTTGGCGGGATCTAGTCCATAAATTTGATAGTACTCGTGAGACCACGTAATGGTATCGGTTGTCGCATCCCAATCCCAACTCCCTAATCTGCCGAGCCGTTGCGCTTCCCTGAGGTCTCTTTCACTGTTGCGCAAAGCATCTTCCACCTGTCTGCGCTGGGTGATGTCGTTGCAGACCGAAGCGACGCCGATTGCTTTACCGTTTTTGTCTATCAGAGTCGTATTGAACCACTCACAGATGATAATCCGGCCATCTTTGGTGACATTCCTGTTAATGCTATGCCGTCCGCCGGTTTGATTCATCAGGTTGTGAAAAATCCCGTCGACCATTTCGTGAACCTCTTGGGGCAGGATCAAATCCTTGGCGTGACGTCCGATGGCCTCTTCCCTGCTATACCCGAATATGCGCTCGCATGCGGCATTCCATTCGACTGCATGAAAATCTTCATTCCATTCCAAAAACCCCAAAAATGACTGTTCCTGATGCAAACGAAATCGCTGTTCCGATCTGAGTATCTGTTCTTCGGCAAGCTTTCGTTCTGTGATGTCCTCCGAGATGCCGAGCAGATAGAGCGGTTCGCCCCTTTTGTCCAGAATGGGGGTTTTCCGGGTATGCAGAATCCGTTCTTCTCCATTTTCCAGCCGGATTTTCTCTTCGGGTATGTCGTAGGGCTGTTTTTCGTCAAGCACTTTTCGGTCTTGTGCTGTGAAAAAATCGGCAATCTCTTCAGAGAAGATACCGTAGGCGTTGTGACCCAAAATCTCCTCACGTGAATGACCAAGCAACTCCTCTCCGGCCCTGTTGAAGCGAACGTAATTCAGTGTCCTGGCATCCTTGACAAAGAGCATGCTGGGCAGGTTTTCGACGATGTTGTCGAGGAATTCCTGGCTGTTTCGTAATTCCTGGCAGCTCAATAGACTGCTCAAGCCATCGCTCAACCGCCTGCCGATGGCTTCATATGTGCGCATCTCTTCGGACGTCCAGGTCCGGGCATGAGTGCACTGATGCATTCCAAATGTCCACGGGCTGCCGATTTTCGGATAAACAGCCATGGCCAGAAAACTTTTAAAACCGAATTGCCTGGATACATCTTCAGGCAAGGAATACGGTGAGCCGGGACAGCCTGCAACCGGGCCATCCACTTCCAGAAGAACCCTAATTGTACCGGCAACCTGGCGATCCATTGGCATTTCCATATTCAGATCCCGAATGCCCGGATATTCCGGCTTGCTACGCTCCATCGGGCAGGCCCATGTTGGGGCCTCGGGATCGCAGGGGTACATTAGATAAGCCCGGTCACAGTCGAAAATGGAGAGCACGACGTCCAGCAAATCCCTCATCATGTTTTCAAGATCACTTGCACCCTGAATGGCTCGATTCACCTTGTCCATGTCTTCAAGGAATCGTAGATGAGTCAGTCGCTCCTTCTCTATCTGCTTCTGTTCGGTGATGTCATGACCGACGGCAAGGACGCCCGATACCCTATCATTTTCGTCGAATTCAGGCAGAATGATATATTCTAAAAAGAGCTCTTTGCCGACGGCATTTTCCCACGTGAATTCAACAGACTGAGGATTTCCCGTTTCCAATGCGACCCGGAGTTTTGTTATGTAGTCGAGATTAAAAGGGCTGGGAACTTTTGGTATATCATCATATGACATCCCCACGACTTCCTCTGCACGGAGACCACTGGCTCTTTCCCACGCGGGATTGACATATATCCGTTGCAGATTCAAGTCATAACGGACAATAAAATCCGGAACACTCTCCAACAAGGTGCGGTATTCCCTCTCCCTTACTATCAGCTCCTGTTCCGCCCGCTTTCGCTCGGCGAGTTCTTGTCGAAGTTGTAATGTACCTTCAAGGATTTTTTTGCGAAGGGTACGGTTCCAAAGAAAGATCATGGTAATGACAATGGCAACTATCCCGATCCCTCCGGCAAGCGTTGCCAGAAACGTCTTGTGAGAAAGGATGCTTTCCCCACCGACCATGATCCAGCGCCGGTTGATATCCTGTCTTTCTTGAGCGGTAATAGAGCTGAGTCCTTTGTCCAAAATCTTTTGGAATTCCGGCCAATCATTACGGACTGCGAACCGCAGTCGATACAAGAAATGCGCATCACCGGCGACTCTCAGATTAAGAATGCCCTTCTTCTCGATATAATAGGAAGCACGGGAAATCTCGACCACCGTAGCATCGGCTTCACCCAGCGAAACATTCTCCAAACCAGTCATCTCATCGGGAACGGGAAGTAAATGCAAAGTTGGATACTTTGCCTGCAAATACTCATGCACCGCGCTTCCTTTGGAAATGGCAACGCGCCAGCCGCTCATTTCTTTTAAATGGGATCCTCCGGCCTTGTCACGTCGAACAATTATAATGTTAGGCAACTCGATATACGGTTCGGTAAAAAGAAGATACCTAAGACGTTCAGGGGTTTGTTGAGCGGCAAAGATCATGTCGATTTTCCGCTCCTTGGCCGCATTAATGACATCGTTCCAGGTCGAATAGGCGATGAGTTGGAATCGGCATCCCAGTTTATGCTCCATAAGATGGATATAGTCAAGAGACAAACCTTTGTAGGTCCCCTCCCCGTCGGACATCACCTGGGGAGGAATTACGGTGATGCCGATCCGTATGCTCCTCTCATGTTGAGAGAGCCACTGCTGCTCTGCTGTTGAAATAATCGGCTGCCCCCCTTTTGCGGGCTCAGTGAAAATTGGAGAGAAAAAACAAAGGAAAGCAAAAATAAACAAAGACAAGGGCTTACAGGATAATATCGCTTTCATGGAGACAATCCTCCGAGGGAATCAATGCTGCAATACATCCTATTGAGGCAGGAATTGCCAGTTCGTTTAGATCATTTTTTGTCTCAGCCGAATGGAAAAAATAAGTTTGGCTTTTAATTTTCTGATTACCAATGAATCTCAGCCATATTAGTCAGAAGGGGCTGGGTCCACCTGTTTCATGGGTGTCTGTGGCCAGGACGGCCACAGTCAAGCCCCCAAGGATGGGTTTATGGCGTCCCGTTAGGCAGGTGGGCCCAGCCCCGGATTAATGGCTGAGTTTTGTTGGTAATCACATTTTTTTT
>JBJKQT010000182.1:0-7470 GCA_046705065.1 Desulfocapsaceae bacterium | reverse complement strand
TTTGGCCTGACTGCTGATGAGGTCGCCAAAACACTTGCCGAGACAAATACGATCAAGGCTGTCGGGCGGCTCGAAGACAACGACCTGCTCTATCTGACTGTGGCGAACAACGCACTGGATTCCGTGCAGTCGGTACGCAGCGTAGCCTTAAGAGACGGCAAGGGCGGTGTTGTCAGGCTCGGCGACGTGGCCGAAATCGGAATGGGCTCTGTGCCGCAATGGCTCCTGGTGGACGACAACGGCAAGCCGGCCGTCACCTTCGACGTGTTTCAGCAGGACCGGGCCAGTTCTCTCGACCTGGCCAAAGAGGTCCGGGCAAGGCTTGACACTTTCATGAAAACGCAACCGGCATCCATCCAATTGGTCAAATGGTATGATCAGACCCAGCTCGTCCGTTCATCCATCGCCGCGCTCGTCGAGGCGATCCTGATCGGCCTGGTCTTCGCCGCCATTGTGATCCTCTCTTTTTTGCGCAATGCCCGGGCGACACTGGTGGCGATCATGGTTGTGCCTCTTTCGGTTCTGATCACCGTTTTGCTGCTGTCGCTCTTTGGGCTGACCTTCAACATCATGACCTTGGGGGGTATTGCGGCGGCGATCGGACTGCTGATAGACGACGTGATCGTGATGATTGAGCACATTGCCCGCCGCGCCGGCAGAGCGACCACCAACCATCACTCCACCAATATTTTTGCCGCGGCCAGGGAGTTTCTGACGCCGCTTTTCGGGTCGAGTCTGGCCACGATCATCATCTTTGTTCCCCTGGCTTTTCTCGGTGGCGTTACCGGGGCCTTTTTTAAATTTTTGTCGCTGACGATGGCTTCGGCACTTATTATTTCCTGGCTTCTGACTGCCCTTGTGGTGCCGCTTCTGGCCCACGGGGTTATCAATTTCGATAAATGGCGCGATCCGGATCATCAGCGGGAGACCCGCTTGCGCCGGTGGCATGGGCGTCTTCTGGACACGTTTTCCAAACATCCATCCCTGATCGCCCTAAGTGTCATGGCTCTGATCGGCACGGGCATAGCTTCTTACTCCCACGTCAAAACCGGCTTCCTGCCGCGTATGGATGAAGGCGGCTTTGTTCTCGATTACCAGTCCAAGCCCGGAACGTCGCTTGCGGAAACGAACCGCGAACTCGAAGAGGTCGAGAAAATCCTGAAAAAGGATCCCGATGTCGATACCTTTTCACGCCGGACGGGAGCCGGGATGGGCGGTGATTTCGCGGAGACCTACCAGGGCGATATCTTTGTCCATCTCGTTGATCCCGCCAATCGGTTGCCGATCTGGCAGGTCATGGACCGGCTTACCCATGAGATCACAGATCGCGTTCCCGGCATTAGTTTCGATACGCATCAGCTCTTGGGTGACATGATCGGCGACATGGTGGGCCGCCGGCAGCCCGTTGTTATACAGCTGAGCGCTAAAAATCCTGATATTCTCGATGCTGTCGCAGGCAAGGTGGCCCAGGCCATCGCCAAGGTCCCGGGAGTAGAACCCGCGTCGGTGGACAGCGGCGTCATCCCGGCCGGAGATGCTTTGGAGATCCGTGTCGATCCGGCCGCCGCGGCCATGGAAGGACTGACGCCGGCTCAGGTACAGGCGCAGGTTGAATATTATCTGAGAGGTATTGTCGCAACCCGCTATATGGGCAACATCGAAGACGTCGGCGTGCGCGTCCGGCTGGCGGGCTTTCAGCATAAACCGACACGGGGCGAACTCGCCTCTCTGCCTATTCATTCACCCTCCGGTCCCGTTTTTCCCCTCGACACCGTGGCGAAAATCGATTTTGTTGCCGGACAACCGGAGATCACCCGGGATAATCTCGAGCAGGTGGCGGACGTGACGGCAGAGATGAGCGGTGCCACGGATCTCGGCTCGACCATTGCCGGAGTAAAAAAAGTGTTGACTGCGCCAGGCCTGATTCCGCCTGGAGTGTTGTACACCATCGGCGGGGCCTACAAACAGCAACAGATGGCAGCGCGCGGCATGCTCAAAGTCTTTGCCGCGGCCGCTGCCGCCGAGGTGGTGCTCCTTTTGTTTCTTTATCAGGATTTTCTGATTCCGCTGCTCATTCTTGCCACATCGCTCATTTCGACCGGTGCGGTGTTTTTCGGCCTGTGGCTGACCGGCGTCGAGCTCAATATCATGGCCATGATGGGCATGGTCATGATTGTCGGCATCGCCACGGAAATGGCGATCTTCCTGGTTTCGGAATATCAGTCGTTGAAGGAGACGATGTCAGCGCGGCAGGCTCTGCACGAGGCCGCACTCAATCGTCTGCGCCCGATTACGATGAGCACCCTGGCGATGATTCTGGCACTGTTGCCGCTGGGTGCCGCCTTGAGCGGAGCTGGCGATCAGATGCTCCAACCCCTTGCAATTGCTATTATCGCCGGTATCACGGTTCAGCTTCCACTGGTTTTGTTGGTGTTGCCCGTGGCTATGGACTTCACGTTGCGCCGGTCGTCCGGCAGGATTTCTGCAAACTGATGAAAAGAATGCAATGTCTTATGACATTTGGCTTGGTGTCGGAATGTCGATAAACGAAAGACAACCATTTGTATGATCCCGTATTGTTTGCCTGAAATTCAGAATACATGTAGATGGTCATTGGAGCAGCTCACTGAAATCCGTAGATTGTGTTGGGACCGAATGTGCTGGTGTCTCGGACCAGAAAAAAACGATACTTGATAAATACATGGGGGTGCACACATGATCTAGCCTAGATTAAACCATCAAGAAATCACATGATAAATCACATATTTTACCTTAAGTCTATTTGATTATTGAGTTTTAAGTTCTATCGCTTCATCATTTCTTCATCCAGAACTTTTATAATTGATTTCTGTCAATCCCCAAATATCCTTATTATTTACACTTGAAAACAGCGGGTTATAAATGACTTTCGCTGGTGTGAAATTGCTAGTGATTCTTGTGATCTTCAACTGGTCGAAGAAGCAGTTGAAAACTGCCTGGCGAAGAAAAAACCTAGACAAATAAAAAGACTAATTGTCATTTTCTCCATTGTTTTTTTCGTTTTGAAATTATTTTTACCGAACCCGAGAATCTAATCTCCATAACCTTTTTCCCTTCGCCTACACCTTAAAAAATATCAAGTTCATGGTTTCTTCATGTTGTGATGCTATAGTCAAACTGACTTTCTAAGTACCCTTTCTCTGAATGAGATCCTGTAGGCTTTAGTCGTATCATGAAAAATCATTTCGGCATGGCAAATACCAACGATGCGATTAGGACCCGATCATAATTTTGATTTTGGACTACAATCGAAAAAGGAGGTTAATACTATGGATAGGGAAAATAGAAATAAAAATTTACTACATTGGCTAGAGGCGACTCCCTTTTGGACTCAAGAGGGAAAGATGATGAACAAAGTACCGGAGATCACAATTTTCTTCTGGATTATCAAAATACTGGCAACAACAGTCGGTGAAACGGCCGCGGATTTTTTAAACGTGAATATGGGATTGGGGTTGACCATGACATCCCTTATAATGAGCAGTCTTATGGTCATTGTACTGTTCTTTCAGTTTCGACTGAACAGATACATTCCAGGAATTTACTGGCTGGTCGTTGTTTTGATAAGTGTTGTAGGAACGCTTATTACCGATAATCTTGTTGACAATTTCGGGGTTTCTCTGGAAACGACAACCATTGCTTTTTCCATAGCTTTGGCCGCGACCTTTTTCTTTTGGTTTATAAGCGAAAGAACCCTGTCTATTCATTCAATTTTCACTACTAAAAGAGAGGGTTACTACTGGCTGGCCATACTCTTTACCTTTGCTTTGGGCACTGCTGCAGGCGACTTAACTGCAGAGGGACTCGGTATCGGGTATTGGAAATCAGCTCTTCTTTTTGCAAGCATGATAGGAGCTACAGCAACTTGTTTCTACCGTTTAAAATTGAATTCTATTGTCGCCTTTTGGATTGCTTATATCCTGACACGGCCTCTTGGTGCGTCTTTGGGGGATCTTTTAGCACAAACCCATGAAAATGGCGGGTTGGGATTCGGGAATGTCAGTACCAGTGGGATTTTTCTGGCAACAATCTTATCCATTGTCATTTATTTAACTATTACTAAAAGAGATCGGATAGTTGAATAAGATTCCCTATTTAATGGAACTGCCCAAAATGCTTATTCAATCAATCTCTTTCAAAATAACATAAGTGAATGAAGAACTTGAATGAGCTCTATATGAAGTAGGTTTTCTTAGAGGCAACGCAAATGAACAATCGAGCAAGAGAGAGCTGGTTCTGCTGGATTGTAAACGGCAACACGCTTTTTCCTCTTTTTGTGATCATTCTCTTTTTAACTTTGCATAAATTTAAATTTATCTCTTTGACCATCGGCAAAATAAGGAGATTCTGGTTGACTCATTTTCGTAAAAGATACGTTGATTATCAACTAACCTTCAGAAAGGGGGCTTGCCAGCGATGCGGTTCTTGCTGCAATCTTCTTTTCAGTTGTCCAATGCTGACAAACAGAGACCATTGTTTGATATATGGAATTTGTAGACCGCAGTCCTGCCTCGCATTTCCCATAGATCAACGTGATATTGATGATGTGAGAGCGCGCGGCGGCCACTGTGGATACTATTTTCCCGGGCAAGGGTTTGACGAGCGATAACCCAAAATCGTATATGAAATCATCATGAGAATGTTTATTAAAAACAAAAAGTTGTGGAGTTATGTAAAATGAAAATTCTCATAGTGGATGATGAGGTGACCTTATTGGAGCAGTTAAAAAGTGCTTTGGAAGGTCAGCGTTATATTATTGAAACGGCCATTGATGGAGAAGAAGCTTTGGATAAGGTGTTCGGGAATCCATTCGATTTAATCATTCTCGACATAATGTTGCCCAAGCATGACGGTCTCAGCGTTCTCAAAGGAATTCGTCAGGAGGGTATTAAAACACCGGTTTTGATGCTGACGGCTAAAGGGGATATCAACGACAAGATAACAGGGCTCGATTTGGGGGCTGATGACTATCTTGCCAAGCCGTTTTCTCTGGACGAATTATTGGCGCGTATCCGTGCTCTTTTGAGACGATCAGGAGGGCAGGTTGATTCAGTGTTGAAGGTCGGAGATCTTAGGCTCGACACGGTTACTCGCGAGATAACCAAAAAGGGTGTCAACCTTGAATTGACAATGAGGGAATTTTCCATTCTGGAATTTCTTCTCTACAATAAGAACAGAGCCGTATCACGATTCAGTTTGGCGGAACATGTGTGGGGAGATGCCTTTGACCCATTCAGTATGTCAAACTTCATGGATGTGCATATCAAAAATCTGCGGCGTAAGATAGGGGACATCGGTCAGGATAACATCATACGAACCATCCGAGGTGTCGGATACATCATTAAGGATATATCCGAATGACGGTTCGACAAAAAATAACACTCTTGATAACTGCGGCAGGTTTTGGCGCCAGTCTTATTTTTTCATGCTTTATTGTGTGGGAAATGAAGGAACAGCCATTTCGCATAATGGACTCTGATCTGGAGGCCACTGCAGCACGAGCCTGTCAAATAGTTTTAGAAAAAAAAGTCCCTGAGACTTCTTTATTTATTGGCGACCAACACTACTGGTTGAAGGTGATCGATCCATCGATGGCGACACCTGTTTACACTTCTGATCTTGCAAAAACAATGGAAATCCCAGAGCCTAAACCAGGGTCTGGTGCAACGTATGACATCGACATACCTCGAAAAAAAGTTGAATTGCACCGTGGTTTGAGACACAGGGTCACCTTTCGAGTACGGACCTTTAAGATAATGTATGAAGGCAGACCCTATCTAGTGACTATCGGCTGTCCCATGGAAAAACTCGAGGAAGAATTGAAAGAGGTTTTTGTTGGTGTTGGGGGAGGGCTTCTTTTCTCCATAATATTCCTCATGGCGGCGAGTTACTTCGTGGCTGGGATAATCCTTAAGCCTATCAGGATAATGAATGAGCAGGCTCGGGATATTTCAGAACAGCATCTCGACCGAAGAATACCTGTGGGTAGTGGCCGGGACGAGTTCAATGCTTTGGCAAAAACCTTAAATCAAGTTTTTACCCGTCTCCAAAAAGCGTTTGCGCAACAAAAACGGTTGATTGCCGATGCTTCGCATGAATTAAAAACCCCGCTGACATTGCTTCGACTCGATGTGGATCAAATACGTACCGGCGGTAAAAGATCCCTCGCTGACCAAAATTCGGAAAAATTGAAAAGGATGACTGAACATGTGTTGCGCATGGAACGCCTTGTGAAAAACTTATTGGACTTATCCGCCCTTGAAATCGAGAAATCAGCCCCAAAAAAATTGGTTGAATTAGATAAGATATTAGATGGTTTAATAGAAGATTACCGGATGTTGGCTGAAATACGTTCCATTCGGATTGAAGCCCGAATTTCTCATCCTCTCATGGTCGTGGGAGACGAAGAAAAGCTAACACGTGCTTTTTCAAATCTAATAGATAATGCCATTAAATATAACTTTGACGGTGGTCGAATCGAGGTGATTGGCGTTCCTTCGAGTCGCGAGGTATCTGTTACACTTTCCAATACGGGAGCAGGCGTTCCGCCAGCTAAAATCTCTAAAATCTTCGATCGTTTTTATAGGGTTGAAGAATCAAGATCGATGCGATACGGAGGGTCCGGGCTTGGTCTGGCGATAGTAAAGAGAATTATAGATCTTCATGCCGGCAAGATAATGTTCGAAAGCAAAGCAGGAGATTGGACACGGGTGACGGTAAATCTTCCCGGATATAAAGGAGAATTCACGACATGATACATGGATAACATTTTTAAACACCGGAGGACAACCAGAGGAGACACTAATATTAAACATTTGGAATGTAATTATTACGCAATAAATTAAAAGATAAAGCATATGGTTTCGCACTTCTTGCTGTATTTTGCCAGCAGTGTTGTTGTCCCCTCCTTCCTAACTTATCCAATCTATTTGCATATGAAATATGGGTGGCCGAAAATTGGAATGGATACGAACACATGGTCCATAGGAATTTATACCGGGACTTCACCCTTAAGTCTGCATCCACAGGAAAGTATATCGAATCCCGTTCTAACGAAAAAGGACATTACCGATGTGCAGGCAGATTTTGTTGCCGACCCGTTTCTAATAAAGGAGGGAACGGGTTGGTATATGTTTTTCGAGGTGATGGATGTGCAAGAAAACCGTGCCGGAATCGGGTTGGCAACCAGCGAAGACGGCTTGAAATGGCACTACCGAAAAATCATTCTAAAAGAACCTTTTCACTTATCGTATCCGTATGTATTTAAGTGGAATAATAACTTTTATATGGTTCCGGAAAGCAAAGCGAATCATTCAGTGCGGCTCTATAAAGCAAACAATTATCCGACAGAATGGTCATATCAATCCACTCTTCTGGAAGGAGCATTTAGTGATAGTTCATTATTTTATCATGACAGTATGTGGTGGATGC
>JBJKQT010000181.1:0-2993 GCA_046705065.1 Desulfocapsaceae bacterium | reverse complement strand
TTAAGGCTTTTCTTAATAAAAACCGGATGATTAATTATTATGGGAACAGAGACAGTTGTACTGATAGGGCTGCTCACAGCAGCATTGGGTTGGTTCATTACAATCAACATTAAGGAGGCAAGGGAACTTGCCAAACAATATCAGAAAGACCGACAAGACGAACTGGAGCGTGCTCAAAGGATCAAAAAACTGACAAACAAATTTTAATATTGCCCATTGGTCCTTATTCATTGATAATAACGTATATCAGGTTCGTGACGGCACTTTCGTGACAAATTGATCGTTTGCGGGGAAACCCTGCTTATTTTTAGTTGAGATTACGCACGGTGTCTCAAGAATTACAAATCTTCTCAAACCGGGTCGGTGTTTTATCGGTTCTCCAAGCGGTAGGTTGCTCAGATTAATCTGAAGGATAAGAAGTTTAACCTAATCGGAGATGCTATGGACTCAATGGATATTTTTACCACCGCCTTGCAGTATGAGGAAAAAGTTCGTGATACTTATATCAATGCTGCAAAAAGCATAGATGACGAAAGAGGGAAGGCAATTTTTCAAGCTTTGGCTGCCGACGAACAGGGGCATGTCGATTTCCTTAACTATAGTTTGGACCAATTGAAAAAAAACAAGCCGATTGACATTGAGCGACTGTCTACGGCCATTCCAGATAAGGCACGTGTGGTCAAGAGCCTTGATCGGATCAAGGCGAAAATACCTGAGCAGATGCTTGGCGATATCAAGACGGTTCTGCGCAATGCCTTGGAAATGGAGAAAGAGACGTCGGAATATTACCGTCAGTCAATGACCAAGACCGAAGGCACAATTAAGGCTATCCTGGAAAAATTCCTTCAAATTGAAATACGCCATGAAGATGTGATACAGACCGAACTCGATCATGCCATGCATAACGGCATCTGGTTCAATTTCATGGAAATCAATCTCGAGGCCGAACCGTAATATTAAACCTCGGCAGCGCCTTACGAGCGTCAGATCTCGGATCAGATCTGTTGCTTTTTCCGGAGGTTGTGGATTCGCTGGACGAGGTAGGAAACATCTCGTTGCTCCAGAGGCTCTTGTTTGATAACGAAATCCTTCCAACCCGAATGAGCATGAATGATCTCTGTTCCGATGGTTTTGGTTGTTCCATGCTGAACATGCCATCGCGGCTTGACAAGCAATCTGAACAACTTTTTCTTCATGGTAATATCAAGGGTCAAGGTCCTGTCGCCTGTCTCGAAGAGCCTGTACAAATCGGTTATGCATATGCCCTTCTGAGAAATATTGGTGATATGTCCAAGTGAAAATTCATGACCATCACTGATATCTACGGAAAGGTGCTTTACCTCGATCCGAGGATATTTTCTTTTATCTTCCATTTCCCCCTCCTGAACCATGACAACGATCATCTGTCCACTCGTCGATTCTATAATGATGTTGGCATCATTGTGGAATTAAACAGACACCGTGAAAAAAAAACACTCTTTATACTACCACAATCCGACAGGGTTTTCCGTAAATTTTTCGGACCGGGCCGGGACAATTCCTATTTGGTAGAGTTATGATGATACCTTACACAATTATGGTTTGAACTAATCTGGTATCAACAGACCGAATAATCCTGCTTGCCTGCTTCCATGAGCGGGTTTATAACTCCAACTTCATACTTTTTCTGATATTAGCATAAACCTTAATTTCCAGATCCTGATTGACAACCATGTTTGCCGCCATGCAACGATACACCGGATGGCTCATCCTCTTCACCTTGCTGTTCTTTCTCGTCAGCAGGCTCAACTCCTCCTTCTTTATTGGAGTTGCCATGCTGGCGTGGCTGGTAGTCATCATGGAATGGAATAGACTTTCCGCAGGCTCCCGCAACCAGGCATATTTTCTTCTTGCCGTTGGAATCCCTGCGCTATTATTCTCCGCCTGGCACGGAATATTCCTGGGCTGGCATAAGATTCTGACCCAAAATCTGCAGTTACTGCCGATGTTTATAGCCGTATCCTTTCTGGCATTGGCCAACCCGGCCGCTCAAGATGACAACCTGCCGACGGGAAAACGGGCCATGGTAACAACCTCGGTCGGCACAAATCTGCTTGGCGCGGTCATCAACCTCTCGATTCTTTTTGTTTTCGGAGATCGTCTGGAGCGCAATAATACTCTGACCAGAGCTCAGACGATTCTTCTCGCCCGCTCGTTCTGTGCCGCGGCCTGGTGGTCGCCGTTTTTCATTGCCGCCGGTGTCGCCCTCACCTATGCTCCTGATATGCAGTATCACCGCACTCTTCTGCCAGGCCTCATCATGTGCGGGTTTGCGATTTGCTATTCGATTGTCGAAGTTGGGTTTGTTCGCAAGGCCGAATTCACCGGTTATCCGGTGCAGAAAGAAAGTCTGGCCGTACCGCTTCTGCTCGCGCTGGCAGTAATCACCGGCCATCATTTTTTCCCCGAGCTGGGCATGATCCTGCTGATCTGTCTGGTTTCGCCCCCTGCTGCGATTCTGCTGATGCGAAACAGGCCGCGGCTGAAGCATCTCCACGATTTTATCGCCAACGGAATCATTTCCACGGTCAGCCAGTTCGTCCTCTTTTTAGCCGCCGGCGTCTTCTCCGTCGGCATTACCTCGGTTATTAAGGTTTATCCGGAACTGTTCAACTTTGCCGGAGAAACATTCAGCCACTGGCTGTTTGCGACGGTATCGGCACTGCTCATCGGAATGGGGTTGATCGGTGTACACCCACTGGTAGGTATTTCCATCGTCAGCCCTCTGCTGTTGCCCTTGCACCCCGATAATTCCCGACTCGGATTCCTGTTTCTCACAAGCTGGGCCATCTCAACCGGCAGCAGCCCGCTGTCCGGAGTCGGCCTGGTTTTGACCAGCCGGTATCATGTATCGCCGCGGTCGATACTATTGAGCAACTTTCACTATGTTGTCGCCATGTGGCTTCTTGCAAACCTGGTCAACATACTTTACTTCGGTTGAGCCCGGAGGAAAA
>JBJKQT010000180.1:0-32827 GCA_046705065.1 Desulfocapsaceae bacterium | reverse complement strand
GGATCGTCCGTAGCGCCAATATGATAATCGCCACTCAGCAGAATACTGCTGCGATCAATGCTTCCTTGAAGGAAGGCGCGAACAGTCTCCTGCCTAACGGCAGTGACGAGGCGATCCTCAACCGTCTGGAATTTGTTGTCCGATGCTATGATCCCTGTCTTGCCTGTGCCACGCACGCGATTGGCAGGATGGAGCTGGATGTGGAGATCAAAAGGGACGACGGCAGGACCGTAAGAAAGATCAGGAGAAACTGATATGCTTGAAATGACCATCAGTGAAAAGGCATGCCGAGGGTGCAGGCTCTGCCTTGATGTCTGCCCTACAGACTGCTTCGGTTTTGATGAAGAAACCAAGAAAGCCCGGGTTGACAAGGTGGAAAACTGCATCGCCTGTCTGAGCTGTTCCTATATATGCCCGGCTACCGCGATCACCCATTCGGGGTATCATGTGGTGGCCAATTTTTACCGAAATATCAACTTCAGCAGGCAAATGGAGAAGTTCCTATGATGCCGCTTACCGAACTGCAACTGACGGAAGGAGATTACGACAAGGCCTTTATCGAGGTCAGCTTTTTACTTGATATGTTCGTCAGCACCATAGAGGCTTTTATCGGCAAGTCGACGCCGTCACTTGCCGTTGCCGCCGGCAGAAAGATGGCTTCCAATATGCCCATTTACCTTGACGACCCGAGCCCGGACAACGCCTTGGCTGCGCTTGTTGGATTTTTTCAAGAACAGCAGATGGAAATCGAGGGACGGTTCACAGGAGCGGAGGCGGAACTCAAACTGACACATTGTCCCATCCGAAGCGTCTGCCTGGCCAGACAGATGGAAATCGACGGGCATGTCTGTCAGATGTTCCATTATTATATTGCCGGGATAATGGCAGAACTCACCGGTTCCCCGGTAAGGCCCAAAACCCTTTCCGCCGGCGAGACATGCTCGTTCTCCCTGGCTTTCGGCGGGGTGCGGAAATAACCCGTGGGCACAGCCTTAATAGTCTGCATCGGCAACGATCTCGCGGCCGATGACGGGGTCGGTCATGCCGTTTATCATCACCTCCTGCAAACAGAGATCCCCAAGGACACGCGCCTCGTGCTTCTCGGTGTGGGGGGGCTTAATCTGATGGAGGAGTTGGCAGGTGAAGATCTCTTGGTGGTGGTCGATGCCGTTCATTTCAACGCTGAACCTGGAACTGTTCATGTCCTTGACTGGGAAGAGATTCCTGCGCTTACGCAACGTGCGGTCAGTGGTCATGGCATTGGGATTCGAGAGGCCATCGAGGTCGGTCGACGCCTAGCGCCTGCAAACATGCCCGCCCACATTTACTTGGTGGGTATTGAGGGGAAGTGCTTCGATGAGCTTGGAGCGGGCTTGTCTAAGGAAGTCGCTGCCGCTGTTGAACCTGCGGTCAGGAAGGTTCTCCAGCTTGCCGGTTGACGGAGAGCGGTTTTTGTTCCCCGCCGAGTCGTTTCGTATTACCTGATCCAATCGTCAGTCTCATCGATGGGGGCAAATCCGCGCCGCATCGTATTTTCGCTCACAACCCTCGGATCCATGAATTGCAAGAGGTAATCAGGTCCGCCGGCCTTGGAGCCGACTCCTGACATTTTGAATCCGCCGAAAGGATGGCGTTCCACCAACGCTCCGGTGCAGCCCCTGTTTAAATAGAGATTGCCGACGTTGAACTCTTTGCTTGCCAGGTCAAGATGACTTGGGCTTCTCGAGAAAATGGCTCCGGTCAGACCGAAACGGCTGCCGTTGGCCCATTCGATGGCCTGATTGATATCTTTGACTTTCATTACGGCAAGCACCGGCCCGAAAACTTCTTCCTGAGCCAGGACATGTTCAGGCGTGATGCCTTCGACGATTGTAAGAGGTACATAGTAACCGCCGGCCGGAACATCCCGGCACAGAAGGACGTGTCCTTCCTGCTTGGCCAACTCCACATAGCCATTGATGGACTTTTGAGCCTGTTCGTCAATGACAGGCCCCATATAGTAGCGTGGGTCCTCGGCGGGGCCGATGGCAATGGAGTTTGCCGCCTGCACCAGACGCTCGATGAATTTGTCGTAAATCGGGGCGACGACGATGGCCCGTGAGCAGGCCGAACACTTCTGCCCTTGAAAAGCAAAGGCCGAATAAATGACCTGTCTGACAGTCTCGTCCAGATCGGCATCATCATCGATGATGATGGCGTTCTTTCCGCCCATCTCCGCAACAACCTTCTTGATCTGTTGCTGGCCTTCCTGGACTACGGAAGCTTTATTAATGATACGTCGTCCGACCTCCATCGAGCCGGTGAAAGCGATCACCGAAACATCGGGGTGTTCCACCAGATAATCCCCCATGACCGATCCGCGGCCCGGCACATAGTTGAAAACACCGTCCGGAAGCCCCGCCTCTCGAAAGATATCGGCCAGCGTATGGCCGACAACCGAGGAAGGACCTGCCGGTTTGTAGAGAACCGGATTGCCCGTTACAATGGCTGCAGCACTCATGCCGCAGCTGATGGCCATCGGAAAATTCCAAGGTGCGATAACCGCAGCGATACCTTTCGGCTGGTAAATCAGACGGTTCATTTCTCCAGGAGCACGGCCCATTCGGCGAGGGGCTCCCAGTCGAATCATTTCCCGGGCATAGTATTCAAGAAAATCGATAGCTTCGGCTACATCGGCATGGGCTTGACCCCACTGTTTACCGACCTCGAGAACCTGCCAGGCCGACAATGTGAAGATTTTTTTTCTGGCAATATCGGCTGCCTTGAATAGGTATCCGGCCCGTTCCGCGGCCGAACGTGTCTTCCAGGCTGGAAAAGCGCTGCGGGCTGCGGCCAGTGCCCAATCGATCTCGGTTGTAGAAGCCTGGCAGACGTGTCCAATGATCTCTTCTGGAGCGGCAGGATTCACTGAGGCGATGGTATCCGAGGTTGTGACGTCCTTTCCGCCGATGGAAAGTGGATAGGTCTTTCCAAGGTTCTGTTTCACCTCGGCTAAGGCCTTTTGAAAGGATTCGCGGATCTCTATTCTTGTGAAATCGGCAAAGGGTTCGTTGGTGAAACGGTCTTTGGAAACCTCCTTGTTCAACGAGGTCCGGCCGTTCAGGAAGGCCCGTTCGAGGGTTGTAAGCGGATTTTCCATCAGGCGTTCCACCTCGGTTTCCTCGACAAAGGACTGACGGAGGAACGATTCATTGGCGGTATTCTCCAGGAGCCGCCGGACCAGATAAGCCATGCCTGGCAGCAGAGCGCCGTAGGGCGCATAGAGACGAACACGTCCGGCGACATTCAAAAGTCCTTTGCGGACAGGTTCCGCCATGCCGTAAAGAACCTGAAATTCGTACCGATTGTCAGGAACACCGAGCTCTTCCGCGATTTCCATCGCTGCGGAAATGGAGCGGATATTGTGGGAGCCGCAGGCGAAATAGCAAATGTCATGGTTTTCCAAAATCATTCGGGTATGACGCTCAAAGGCTGCATCGCTTTCGGCTTTATTGGTGTACACAGGAATTTCCCACCCGTTCTGCTTTGCAGTGACCGTTTCATAGTCCCAATAGGCCCCCTTCACCAGACGGACGGATATGGGGGCTTGGTTTTCTCTTGCCCATTGCAACAATCCTTTCAGATCGTCATCGGTGTCTCTGAGATACGATTGGACTGCAAGTCCCAGATGGGGGTAGTCGCGGAACTCGGGGTTTAACCTCATCCTTCGGAAGACTTCAAAGGTAATTTCCTTGAAGCGATAATGCTCCATATCGATGCGCATGGAGCCATTCATTTCGATAACCTTGCGGTAGATGGTCGCCAATCGCTCCTGCACGCCTCGCACGGAGCCTTCAAAATCCATGGGATCGGCCTGGGAGAAAAGAGCCGTGGGTTTTACAGAGATGTTGATCGGCGGCGCATAACCCCAATCCAGGGCACCGCCGCCGATGGCATCCCATTTTCCGCTGTTTTTCTCTAAAGCTGTCAACAGTTCCAGGTACATATCCATATAAGCCACAGCCTCCTTCTCGCTCACCGTAGCTTCTCCCAGGATATCAATGGTGAATGTGAACCCGTCCTTTCTGATTTTTTTAATCGTCTTTAAGGCATCTTTGATATTCTCGCCGATGATGAACTGTTTGGCCATTTTTTCCAGATTCGAACGTATGGCCAGGTTCATAACCTTTCCTGCAAGCTTGCCGCCTATTCCCGCACTCTTGGCGCCCCATTGCAGCACCTTGGGGACGTCCTGGTCGTCTGCGGAAAAGTATTCTTGTATATGACGGGCGAGAGATTCCGATGTATTCAGATATGGCAGCACATCGATAAAACGGAACAATTGCACTTTGAAGGACTCGTTTTTCATGGACCAGTCCATTACCTTCCCGGTCCACCATCCTTTATTGAATACGGAGGGGGCCTCACCGCTGATGCTGGCAAAAAACTCTTTGCTCCGTTGTATGATTTTTTTATCCAACGAAGAATTTTCCATAGCGGGTCTCCTGATGAGGTAAGTGTTTTCTGATGAATTGTATTCAAATACGGGGAGATAAGTCAAACAAATAATCATCGGATTTGCTATCTTGTCACCAGACAGATAGTTGTCGGGATTTTCAGGAAACGTATCGATGTGGTATTTTGAGAAGACAGGAAAGTGCGATCTTCGAATTGCCGATATCTTTCCAATTTGACAAGGGATGTTCGCAGATGGCCCGTTCTGCTGCGGGACGCCCAAGCAGTACGAGGATTCGAGCAACCGGTTGCAAATCGAAAAGCCGGGGGAAATAAACGGCTTGGCAAAGATTTCAGTCGCAAATATTCCGGATAACCATGACCGGCATGTCAATTTTTGAAGCTGTGGATAGGCGCAGGCATCCTTCCTCCCCAGGAGACAAATCTGCTTGATTTACCGACATTTCTTATCGGCATGATAGGGCTTGCTCCGAACAGTCCGCCAAAGTTGACGTGCTCTCCGGCCTCTTTACCGGGTACCGGTATGATCCGGGCTGCCGTGGTCTTGTTATTGATCATGCCGAGCGCCATCTCGTCGGCGATAATGGCAGAAATGGTATCAGCGTCAACGGAGCCGGGGATTGCCACCATATCGAGACCGACCGAGCAGACGCAGGTCATTGCCTCCAACTTTTCAAGACAGAGTTCGCCGCGGCCGACGGCTTCGGCCAGAACCGCGTCCTCCATCACGGGTATGAAGGCACCGCTGAGACCGCCCACATTTTTGCTGGCGAACAGGCCACCTTTTTTGACGGCATCGTTGAGCATGGCCAAGATGGCAGTGGATCCCGGTGCGCCGATGGCGTCGACTCCTAAAATATGCAGGATCTCTCCCACCGAGTCGCCGATGGTCGGTGTAGGAGCAAGGGAGAGGTCGACTACGCCGAAAGAGATGCCCAAGGCTTTGGATACCTGCCGTCCCACCAGCTCGCCGCAGCGGGTAACCCGAAAGGTCGTCTGTTTGATCTCTTCAGCGATATCGTCAAGGCGAAGAGACTTTGTTTCATCGGCTTTTATCAATCGCTCCAGGGCACGGGCAATGACTCCGGGACCCGAGACACCGACATTGAGCACTGCATCGGCCTCTTCGATCCCGTGGATTGCACCGGCCATGAACGGATTGTCTCCGGGCTGATTGCAGAAGACGACGAATTTGGCCGCTCCGAAACCGTCTTTGTCTCGGGTTCTCTCGGCCACTTCCTTAACCGTCCGTCCCACCATGGCCAAGGCTTCCATATTGATGCCTTTTTGGCTTGTGCCGATATTGATTGAGGCACAAACCTTGTCGGTTACCGCCAAGGCTTCGGGAATGGAGGCGATATACTCACGGTCGGTTGCGGTCATTCCTTTTTCAACCTGGGCCGAATACCCACCAAGGATATCGATGCCTACTTCTCCTGCGGCATGATCAAGGGTTTTGGCCAGCTTGACGAAATCCTTGCTGCCAAAACCCGAGCCGACAAAGGCGATGGGGGTAATGGAAATTCTCTTGTTTACGATGGGAATTCCAAGCTTTCGACCGATCAAATCACAGGTTGGGACAAAATTTCCGGCCAGTGTCGTGATCTTCTTTTCAATCCGGCTACAGGTCGTCTCGATATCATCGCTTCGGCAGTCGAGGAGGTTGATTCCCATGGTTACCGTACGAACATCGAGGTTTTCCTTCTGGATCATCTCGACCGTGGCGAGAATCTGGTCTGAACGTAGCATCGTGTTTCTTTCTCCTGTGTGGTGGGTGCTCGTGAAAGGGGCTCAGCGCCATACCCCTATTTCATGATCACTTCGTGGGTGACTCGGAAGATATCGTTATGCTGCAGGACCACATGCAACCCTGTTTCCTTTGCGTAAAGAGCCAGATCGTCCCGGATGTCCTTAATGGATGAGATATGGCTCAGATCCAATTGAAGGATCATCGTGTACTGACCGTCTGTAAGAGTGGTGGCCAAATCCAATATATTGATATCGCGCTGATAGCAAAAAGAACTGATGCCGTGAACCAACCCTTTCTTGTTCTTGCCTTGAGCCGTCAGAATATACGTCTTTTCAGGCATCTGAGCCTTGAGGATTTCGATGGGGGTGTCCATCTTCCTGGCCAACACATCGAACTTGATTTCCGATTTGGTATGGGAAAGTTTTGCGATGACGTCTTCAGGTGTTACGGAATCGTCGAAGGTCGCGATGAGGATCATGGTCAGATATCCGCAAAGAACCGATTGGTTCAGGTCGGCCAGATCGCCATTGAGTTCATAAATTGCTCCGGTCACATCGGCGATAATACCGGGTCGGTCTTTGGACATGACCGAGATGATCATTTGCCTTTCCATGGTCGATACGTCACTCCTCCAAATTTAATTAGTGTCCGAAAAAGAAAAAAGAAAGATTATACCCGGCGGGGAGTGTAGATGCAAATAATCTTGATCTGCCCGGAAAAGGCCTTTTCCCGCGATCAACGCCTATATCTGCCAGGGGTTTTGTCCGCAAACGGGTTGGGGGTTTTTGCTCCGTCGAGCATTTTACGAAGCTGCTTTCTTTCGGCTTCGGCCTCCCGCAACTCAAGTTTTAAACGTTCTCTATCCCTTGGATCCGCCTTGGCCAGTTCTTTTTCAAGCCGGTCGACCTTCTGTTGAGCCCGGTAGAGTTCCAGAGCCAATGCCTTTATTGACATGGTATATCCTTATGTATGTGTCAGCGGACGCTGTTGTTTCAATTTCGTTGCGATGCGATTGACTTCCGTCATGGCTTCCTCCAGATTGAAAGAGACGATCTTTCTGTTTCGCACAACGATTTTCCCGTCAATGATGACGTCCTGGACATCACTTCCTTTGGCGGAATAAACCAGAAGATCGGCATTATAACACGGCGTAAGATGCGGCGTGTCGAGATCGACCACAATCAGATCGGCCGTATTTCCAACAGCCAGCCGGCCTATGGTATTGACACCGAGCAGAGCTGCACCGGCGCTGGTAGCGCAGGCAAGGGCTTGACTTGCCGGCATGGCGGTGGCGTCCAGAGCCTGCAGTTTGTGGATTTTGGCCAGCATGTCCATCTCGCGAAACATATCCAGGCTGTTGTTGCTTGCTGCTCCGTCGGTGCCGAGCCCCACGGTTATGCCGCGGGCCAGCATCTCGCCCACCCTTGCGATCCCGGAGGCAAGTTTCAAGTTGCTCTGCGGACAGGTGACAACATGAGCCCCGGTTGCCGCAAGGATATCGAGGTCTCCGCCGTCGAACCAGATTCCGTGGATGCAGACGGTGGCGGGATCAAGGAGCCCCAGTGCTTCTAAATGCTTTACAGGAGTCGTTCCTTTGGGGTCGATCAGCATGCTGCTTTCATGTCTGCTTTCGGCCAGATGAATGAAGAAGCGGAGTCCGTGTGAGTCCGCCAGCCGCTTGGCCGCCGTCAGAGTCCCGGGTCCGCAGGTGTAAGGAGAATGCGCGAATACGGCAGGCAGGATCAGCGGGTCCCGGTCGATCCATCTGTCGATGAAGCTTTCCACCGTTGCAATATTGCGCTTCGGATCGGCAACGCCCGGTGCCGGAAAATCAATGACGCCGTGCCCCACTACAGCCCGCAGCCCTGCATCACTGCAGGCGCGCGCCACTGCGTCGGAGAGGAAATAACCGTCGGCGACGGTCGTTGTGCCCGAGAGCAGCATTTCTGCAGCCGCCAGTTTTGAGCACCAATACACCATATGGTCGTTGACATGAGCAGCTTCGGCAGGAAAAATGTGTTCGTTTAACCAGGTCAAAAGCTCCAGGTCGTCGGCAAGGCCGCGGAAAAGCGTCATGGCGCAGTGGGTATGGCTGTTGATAAGACCGGGCATGACGAGTTTTCTCTCTCCGTTGATAATTAGGGCGTCTTCGGAAGGAGGCATGATGTTCATGTCCCCGAGATCACTGACGAGGCCATTTACTATCTTTACAAATCCTTTGTCTATGAGCGGAGTCGAAGGTGCCGTCAGGATGGTGGCGTTTTTAATTAGGAGTGTTTCCGTCATGTTCACCTGTTTTAGAAAAAATGTAGGGTAGGGACGTTTTGGAAAAATGTGGGCATTTTCCGGCCTTGGAGAGTATACTACATATTTTTAAGTATTTTGTCTGCAAGTAAGAGAAGCCGATGCTTCACATCAATCTGTTGTTGAAAGACGTATTCAAGCGGCTGGTAGTGGACATCCTCTGCCGCCTTGATCATAGAAGGAGCTGTTGTTATGGGTTTTCGTTGCGGTATCGTCGGCCTGCCCAATGTGGGAAAATCGACTCTTTTCAATGCGTTGACGGCGGCCGGAATCGACGCTGAAAACTATCCGTTCTGTACCATCGAGCCCAATGTGGGCATGGTCCCGGTGCCCGACTCCCGTCTTGACATTCTGGCGGAAATGGTAAAAACAAAAAGGAAAGTCTCCACCCAGATGGAGTTTGTCGATATCGCGGGACTCGTCAAGGGAGCAAGCAAAGGAGAGGGACTGGGCAACCAGTTTTTGGGTCATATCCGTCAGGTGGATGCCATCGTTCATGTCATCCGCTGCTTCGAGGACGACAATATCGTCCACGTAGATGGGAATATCGATCCGGACCGGGACAGAGAGATTGTGACCATGGAGTTGATCATGGCCGATCTCGAAACCGTAGACAACCGGTTGAAAAAGACGCTGAGCCAGGCTAAGTCCGGGGACAAGACCTTCAAGGCTCAGGCCGCATTTTTAGAGAAGCTCAGGGCCCATCTCAACGACGGGAAGCCTGGTCGACAACTTGCGGCGGAAAGTGAAATCGAGGCGTCGCTTCTAAAAGAGCTCTGTCTGCTTACCGCCAAACCCGTGCTTTATGTGGCCAACGTTTCGGAGGACGATCTCCCCGACGGCAACGAATATGTTCGCCGGCTGGAGGCCGCCGCCCGCGAGGATAATGACAGGGTGGTCGTCATTGCCGGCAGCATCGAACAGGAGCTGAGCCGGCTCGACAAGGAAGAGCAGCAGGAATTTTTAAACGACTTCGGCATGAGTGAACCGGGCTTGAACCGTCTCATCAAAGCTGGTTATGATCTGCTCGGCCTCCAGACGTTTTTCACTGTTGGGGAAAAAGAAACCAAAGCCTGGACCATTAAAAAGAAAACGAAGGCACCGGGGGCGGCTGGAAAAATCCATAGCGATTTTGAAAAGGGCTTCATTCGTGCAGAAGTCATCGCCTATGATGATTATGTGAAGTGCGGGGGTGAAAACGGGGCCAGGGAAAAGGGGTTGCTGCGTTCCGAGGGTAAGGAATACGTGGTCGCCGATGGCGATACAATTCTCTTCAGGTTTAATGTCTAAGGGAGGAAGTCCTGAAAAACGAGGGGACGGGGATGGAAAAGCAGTGTTTCGTTGAACAGCTGAAAGACGGTGACCGCATTGATGACGCCTTTTTGGTGAAATCGGCGCGTATCGCTGAAACCAGAGCAGGGAAACCCTATCTGATCCTGACCGTCATGGACAAGAGCGGGGAGATCAGTGGTCCTGTCTGGGATAATGCGGAAGCTGTCGGCGAAAGATGTCAACCGGGCAACTATATCCGTCTCGCCGGTCAGGTTCAGTCCTATCGTGATAAGCTGCAGTTGAGGGTCGAAGCTGTGGAAACCCTTTCCGCGCAGGATGTGGACCAGGCAGACTTCATCGCCGTGAGCATGAAAAATATCGATGAGATGGCCGGTGAAGTCCAGGATATGGTTCGGACGGTGCAGAATCCTTTTGTCCGTAAATTATTGCAAAAATTTTTTAAAAAGGGTGAACTCTGGGAGTCTTTCAAGACCGCCCCGGCGGCCAAAGGAATCCATCACGCCTATGTCGGCGGCCTGCTGGAGCATTGCCTGTCCATGGCCCACCTTGCCGATTTCCTTTCCTCCCATTATCCCGGCGTCGATCGTTCGCTGCTGCTCGCGGGTGTTCTGCTCCACGATATCGGCAAGGTAAAGGAACTGCAAGCCGAAAGTGGTCTCATCGACTACACTCCGGAAGGCCGATTAAAAGGTCATTTGGTGATCGGCAGTGAGCTGGTGGCCCAAGAAGCTCGGTCCATAAAAGATTTTCCGGATGACCTGCTGACCCAACTGCAGCATTTGATACTGAGCCACCACGGCCGTCAGGAATTCGGTTCTCCCACCGTCCCCATGACCGTTGAGGCTTTTTTGCTTAGTCAGATCGATGAGATGGACTCAAAGATGAACCTGATGGAGCAGCTACGGCGAAAGATGACCGGCAACGAATTTATGTGGAGCGATTACCAGCGTCCTTTGGAGAGGTATCTCTACCTGCGTGCCCTTGATGAGGAAGAACAGCAGGGCTCCAAGCCCTCCGTTCCATCGGCTCCATCCAGACAGCAGTCCTTGTTTTAAATGCCGGTCAATGTGGAATATCCGAGTATGATTGCACTCAAAGAAAAGCAGGCCGTAGAAGGCGTATTCCCCCATCTTCTTGGCCAGGAAAAGGCAAAGATGCTCTTGGAACGCTCGATTGCATCCGGGAGAATCCCGCATGCTTTTCTTTTTCGGGGTCCGGACGGAGTGGGGAAGCAGTTGTTTGCCAGGTCTGTGGCGGCCATTTTAAACTGCAGAGGCAATACCGGGAGTGCTGCCTGCGGAAAATGTTCTTCATGCCGGAAATTTCATTCAGGCAACCACCCGGACTTTGTCGTTATCAACCCCGAGCAGGGAACCATAAAGATAAACAGGATACGGGAATTAACCAGGGCTTTGGCTTATCCTCCCTATGAGTCCTCGATCCGGGTCGTGTTGTTGGAGGATATTCATACCATGCGCAGGGAGGCAGCCAACAGCTTACTCAAGACACTTGAAGAGCCTCCGGAGAACAACTTGTTGATTCTGACGGCAGAGTCTTCGAAGAGTGTACTTTCGACAATCACATCCAGGTGTCAGATTATTCCGTTTTTCCCATTGAGTCTCGAGGATACAGTAAGGATAATTCTGGAGCAGGAGAAGAAGACGGCTCAGGAAACAGCGGTCCTGTTGGCGAGACTCTCCGAAGGCAGTCCCGGCCGGGCTCTCCTCTTCAAAAAAATGGAAATGGTGGAGACCTGGGAAAAAGTGATTACTGTTGTGAGGGATTCAGAAAATGCCGCTGATGGCGGGATATCCCAAACTCTACGGATGGCGGAAGAGTTGGCGGCTCTCAAGGAAAATCTCGTTCCTTTTTTGGGTTTGTTGCGAATCTGGATAAGAGACGGTTTGATCTCCTCCTTGCACCAGAAAGACGGCGGGGCTGTAACCAGCCCCCATCCGAAACATACCGGGAGAACAGCGCATTTTTTTGCAAAACTGGAGGCTGTAAACAGAGCCGAGCGTGAGCTTGCCAGAAATTGCAACCGTACCTTGGTCTGTGAGGTCCTTCTCTTTTGCCTGCAGAAACACTAGGGAAAAACAAATAGAGTCTTTGTATGACTATGAATAATAATGACCAAAACAATGAGATGCCCGTGGGCCGGGAAAATGCAAATTGTTCTGATTCGGGAACCGGGAATGGAAGCGAGCAAGAAAAAATCTTTGATTTTGAAGAATTGAAGGGAGAACTTGCCTTTTATAGAATCAGGTTCCGTCTGGATGGTCAGGAGTTTACGGCCGTCTCTCAAGTTCTTGATTTACAAAAAGATGAGGTCGTCATGCTGCGGACGGATCACGGTCTTGAACCGGCTCTTATCATTACTTCAGCACCCGCCTGCAGGGAGAGCGTCTGCGCAAGACGAGCCGGCTGGATGATTGTTCGACAGGCAAACCCCGACGAGATCCAGAGGTATGAAAATCTTGCCCAGCAGGAAGGAAATGCCTTTGGAATCTGTAACAGGCTTATTGAAAAACATGCTTTGGAGATGAGTCTTGTCCGAGTGGAAAGGTTTTTTAACGGCAGCAAAATCATCTTCTATTTTACTGCCGACAACAGGGTCGACTTTCGGGAGCTCGTCAAAGATCTGGTTCAGGAATTTCGTACCCGGGTCGAGATGCGTCAGGTTGGGGTCCGGCACGAAACCAAAATGCTGGGTGGTCTCGGAACTTGCGGCCGCGAGCTTTGCTGCTCGCTGTTCATGAAAAAATTCGAGTCTGTCTCCATTAAAATGGCCAAGGAACAGGACCTGCCGTTGAACCCGTCGAAGATATCGGGGGTTTGCAATCGACTGCTTTGTTGCCTCACCTATGAGTACGATACCTATCGCCGGCAAAGAAAAGGGATGCCGAAACCCGGCGGATTCATTAAAATCGGCGAAGAAGTCTTTCAGGTAAAAAGACAAAATCCGCTGCTTGAATCCATAATCGTCGGCAATCAGGCCGGAGAGGAGAAAGAACTTTCCAAAAAAGAATGGCAGACCTATGAGCCGGTAAGGACCGAAAAGCCTGGGAAAAGAAAAAACACGGAAAATCAATGACGACTTATATTACGACCCCCATTTACTATGTGAATGCCGAGCCTCACCTGGGGCATGCATATACGACCATCGTTGCCGATACCTACAGCCGGTTTCGCAGGCTTTGCGGCGAAGATGTTCGTTTTCAGACCGGGACCGATGAACATGGAGACAAGATTGCCGAAGCAGCCGGCAAGGAGGGTGTCGCTCCCAAAGAGTACGTGGACAGGATCAGTGAGATCTTTCGCTCGACCTGGCCGCTTTTGACTATCTCGCACGACACCTTTATCAGGACGACAGAGCAGAGACACATCAAGACAGTTCGAGATATTCTGCAATCGGTTTATGACCAGGGAGATATCTATTTCGACGAATATTCAGGACTCTATTGTAAGGGATGCGAACGCTTTCTGACGGAAAAAGAATTGGTGGACGGCAACTGTCCTGATCATCAGGTTCCGCCGAAAGAGATCACCGAGCAAAACTATTTTTTCAGGATGTCCAAATACCAGCAGCGCCTGATCGATCATATTCATACGCACCCGGAGTTCATAACCCCTGAAAGATACAGAAACGAGGTCTTGTCTTTTCTCCAGGAGCCGCTGGAAGACCTTTGTATCTCAAGACCGACATCCCGGCTGACCTGGGGAATCAAGCTGCCCTTCGACGAGTCTTTCGTCACCTATGTTTGGTTCGATGCACTCATCAACTATCTGACCGGTATCGGGTATCCCGACGATCCCAAATTCAGTAAATACTGGCAGGTGGCCGAGCATTTAATCGCCAAAGACATCCTTAAGCCGCATGCCATCTATTGGCCGACCATGCTTATGGCCATCGGTCTCGCTCCTTTTTCCAGGCTCCATGTCCATGGGTACTGGAATGTCAATGAGACAAAAATGTCCAAGAGTATCGGTAATGTGGTGAGACCTCGGGAATTGGTGGAAGAATACGGAGTCGATACGTTGCGCTATTTTACGCTGCGGGAGATGTCTTTTGGGCTGGATGCGAGTTTTGGACACGAGGCCATCATTGCCAGGAAAAATTCGGATCTGGCAAACGATCTTGGCAATCTGTTCAGCAGATCCACCACAATGGTTGTAAAATACAAGGACGGAATCGTTCCCCAGCCTCTAGCAGGCGAGACGCCGTTGGACGAAGAGTTGCGCCTGGTGGCTACGGTGATGCTCTCCAGGTATCGAGAGACCTTTGCCAACTTCCAGTTTCATCTGGGCTTACAATCGGTATGGGAGTTTGTGAGTTTTGCCAATAAATATATCGTTAAAAACGAACCCTGGGCCTTGGCGGCGGATCCGGATAAGAAAGACCGTTTGGATGCCGTCCTTTATAATCTGATGGAATGCCTGCGGTTGCTGACTCTGGTCCTTACACCGATTATGCCCGAAACTTGCGAAAAAATGGCTCGAGGGCTGGGATTTCCCGCCGGCGATGATCTCGTGACCGATTTGAGAAAGGGCGGGGTCTGGGGGCAGTTCCCGACGGGGACGCATCTTCAAAAAATTGAGGCGCTTTTCCCACGGGTGGAAGTGAAAAAGAACGCAATGGAGAAGGCAGAGCCGAAAAAAGTTCAGCAGAAGAAGGAACAGGCGCAGGTTGAGAATAATGGGGCGCTTGCGGGTGTGATCAGTATCGAACAGTTCCGGACCGTGGATCTGCGTGTGGCTGAGGTGGTGGCCGCAGAGAGGGTAACGAAATCCGACAAGCTGTTGAAGCTTACGGTCCTGGTTCCTGAAGAACGCACCGTCGTGGCCGGCATCGCTGAATTCTATACACCGGAAGAGATGGTAGGCCGCCAGGTCCTCATGGTTGCCAACCTGAAGCCCGCGAAACTGATGGGAATAACGTCGCATGGAATGCTGCTCGCGGCAAAAATGGAGGCGGACGGCAAGCAACGTTTGGTGTTGTCCTCTGTAGATAATAAGGTTGCGCCCGGCTGCAAGGTTTCGTAAGAAGAAAATAAGGAGCAAGTAATGTTTGTAGCGAACAATTTCATCCTGGCTGTCGCCCAACTGGTGGATTTCCTTCTCACCGCATACATGTGGGTGATTATTGGAAGAGCTGTAATTTCTTGGGTGAGTGCCGACCCATACAACCCCATCGTCCGATTTCTCTACGAGGCCACCGAACCGGTATTGGGCCGGATCAGGCGTATTTTGCCCGTCAGTGTCGGGGGCATCGATTTTTCTCCGGTCATTGCCATTATGGCAATCATCTTTCTACAGAGTTTCCTGGTGCCGACATTGAGGCATTTGGCAATGTGATACTTTTAGATTAATCTTTGCATCAAATGGAGATCCCAAATGGCTATTACTCCGCAAGCGATTAAGGACCAGGAATTTCTAGTTAAATTTCGTGGGTATGATGCGATTGAGGTCAAAGCCTATCTGGAATTGGTCGCAGAAGAGTTTTTTGAGTTGTTCGAACAGGTCAGGCAGCAGACGGATGAGATCGAAGGGCTGACAGAGGAAAAACAGGATTTGATCGATCGGCATGCAACCCTTGAAGGGGATATGAACGCCCTTATGGGGAAAAACGATCGGCTAACTGCGGAGATTGAGGAAAACAATGATCGCAATACTTCTCTCAACCGGGAAATCAACGAACTGAAATCTCGCATTGCAACCCTTGAGAAGGATCTGGACACCAAGGGTGAAGATCTGGAAGCTGCAAGAAACCAGATTGAAGCCGAGAAAGAAATTGCCGAGAAGGAAAGGAAAGAGAAACAGGATCTTCTTAATCGACTGGCAGAAACGGAAAGGCAATGGGCGGAACAGAAAAAGGATGAGATTGATTTCAAAGAGACATTGCTTGCAGCACAAAAGTTCTCTCAGGATATGAAAAAAGGCAGCGAGGACGAAGCCTCTGAGATTCTTGCCAAGGCCAGGGCGGATGCGGAGAAATTGCGTCAGGATACCTTGCAGGAGCTGGCTCGCTATCCTAAAGAGATCGAACGATTGAAGGCAAAGAGGAATCAAGTTCGTGAGGATCTGCGGACAGTGTTGGCCATTTGCCTTGAAAGTCTGGATATTTTTGATGACGAAAAAGCCGAGGAAGATGATTTTTCCGATTTGTTCCAGAGTGTTGTCGTTTCAGATGAAGGGAAGGTCGATCTCAATGATATGTCTAAACTCGACATGGAACTCGATCTCCTCGATTCTCTTCATGCCGAGGAAGAGAGTGTATCGGCTGCAGCAAACGAATCCAACAAAGACGATGCCGTATGAAATGATCCCTTTTATGCTCCATGCCTTATTTGACAACCCAGGGGGACGGATCCCTCTATCTTAGCATCCACGTGCAACCCAGAGCATCCCGGCGGGCCATAACGGGCATTCATGACGGTGCGTTGAAAATTGCCATCACCGCCCCCCCCGTTGAGGGGAAGGCAAATAAAGAGGTCGTTGCCTTTCTGGCGGATTTTTTTAAGATTCCCAAAAGGGAGATCTCGATTGTCAGCGGCCTGCAATCAAGAAAAAAAAGATGCAGAATAAGCTTGTTATCAGAACATGAGATCAGAGCTCTGATAGCCGAAGAGTTGAAAAAATCGAACTGACGACAAAGGGGGCGGACGAGGTGAGGCGTTTTGTTATCGGAAACTGGAAATGTTATAAATCTCTTGCGGATGGCCAGGCGTGGTTTGATGAGTTTGCGACGCTCTACAAGCGCACCGTTGATTTGTCGGTGGTGCTTGCTCCCTCCTTCGTCTGTTTGGAAGGCCTCGCCGATTTTTTGAGAGGGCGGCAGCTGGATGATGTCTTTCTCGCCGCCCAGGACGTCTCACCTTTTCCCAAGGGGGCCTATACCGGAGCTGTTGCTGCCGATATGGTAAGAGACCTGGTGGATTATGTGATCATCGGTCACTCCGAGCGCCGGCGGTACTTCCATGAAACTGCCAGTGATATTGTCAACAAAGTAAACGAAGCCACGGATGCGGGACTTGTTCCCATCGTCTGTATCGATAAGCCTGAAGACTTGTTGAAGCTGACCGCCTTGCAGGAAAACGACATCGAGGAGCTTATCGTCGCTTACGGACCGGTAGACGCACTGAATTTTCGTATCCCGCAGTCCCCAAAAGAAGTTGCGGGCGCGGCGGCGGAGATTAGACGGATATTGCCGGGGCGGCCGATAGTTTACGGTGGGGCAATCGAAATGGAAAATGCTGGGAAGTATGCAGATATCGACGGAATATCAGGCCTCTTTGTTGGGGAGTCGAGTCTTGAGGCAGCGACATTTGCTGCAATTTGCAAAGTACTATCAGCCGGATAGATGATGTGCCGGCCTTACTTTTTTCGTCTTTTAGGAAGAAGAAATGAGGCCACGAATCCTGCCGAATACGCCCCTGCCAGAATCAGACCGATAATGCCGATGGTGCCCAGAATTCCCGATCGTTGAGAAATACGATCGGCCAGAATCAGAATTGAGGATCCGACAATAAGAGCCGATATAATCATAGCCATGCCCATCATGCGGCTGGAAAGATCGATCTTGTCGGCCAGGTGTTCGATGCGTCTGAGTTCCAGATTGAGAGTGAAACGGCTGTGCCGGATATAGTCCAGGAAACGCTGCAAATCGCCGGGAGCGTCTTCAAGGAGCTGCAGATAGCCGATAAGTGATTTTATGGCCCTGTTTTTTAGGGCATTGATACCGTAGCGACGGGCGACGATATCCTGGATCTGCGGCTCGACGTGAGCGATGACGTCGAACGATGGATCGAAATATTCAGCAACGCTTTCAATGATGGTCAGTGCCTTGGTGAGAAGAAGAAGATCGCTTGGGCAGGTAATATGAAAACGCTGCAGCATGCTGAAAAAATCCGTCAGCAGGGTGGCGATATCGAGTTTCTGCAACTCTGTCTCTTTGACTTGGTTGGCCAGATGCTGGAGTTCGGAACGGAATTCCCGTTTGGCGACAATTGACGGGTTGGCGTCCGTGAGTTCGATAACCACACGGCAGAGACGATCGACATCTCCTTTGATGACGCCTGCCACGAGATCGATGAGCTGATCTCCGGTTCTTTTGTCCAACTGACCCGTCATCCCGCAATCGATGAAGCACAGTTTGTTGTCCGGCAGAAGAAATATGTTGCCGGGATGCGGGTCGGCGTGGAAGTAGCCGAATTGAAGACACTGCTTGAATACGGCGTTGGTTCCGTGAGAGACAATGGTCCTGCGTTCGGATTTGGAGAGTTCTTCCGGTTTGACCGTAGAGAGCCGGCGGCCCTTGATCTCTTCCAAAGTAAGGACATTTCTGGTCGTCGCTTCCCAATGGACCTTTGGAAAAAAGATGTCTGGATCATCTTCGAAATACTGGCGGAGCCTGTCGGTGGCCTGTCCCTCGTAAATGAGATTGACCTCCTTGAGCAGGACCCTTGAGAATTCCTTGGCCACGGCCACGGGACTGTAACCGAGGTTGGAAAAATACTGTTCGAGAAACTGAGCGAGGCTTTCCACCAGAGAGATATCCTCTTCGACCAGTTGACGGTTTCCCGGTTTCAGAATTTTGATCACAACCTCCTGCCCGTCCACCAACTTTGCCTGGTGAACCTGGGCCATGGAGGCGGAGGCGATGGCCTCCTCATTGATGGAGGAGAAAAGCAATTCGAGGCGGCCGGGAAATTCCTCGGCGAGTACTTTCTTTATATCGCCGAAGGGAACCTGAGTGCACCTGTCCTGCAGTTTTTTGAATTCATCGGCCCATTCGGTTGGTATCAGGTCGGGACGGGTTGAGAGGATCTGTCCCAGTTTGATAAACGTCGGTCCGAGCTCTTCTAAGGCCATCCGCATTCGTACAGGGCGTGGAAGCTTTCCCGAGGCTTTCGACGAATCGGCGTCGATGTCTTCCTTGTTAAAATCAAGCAGATGGAAAAGGCCCGAATCGACAATGACCTGGCGGAATCCGAAACGGGTCAGGACTTTTATTATTTCGGCCAGCCGCTTTGTGTTTCGGATTGTCCTTTTGATTGTATTGATTTTCATGGGCGAGGAGGCTTACCGGTAAGCGGCCAGCAGCCGGTTTATCCGTTCCTGGATGGGCGGGTGAGTTGAAAAAAGGTTCATGATCTGGTCTGCCGTCAACGGGTTGACGATATACATCTGCGCAGTGGCGGGATTGACTTTCATGGGGCTCGTTCTATTGGCGTGCTCCAGTTGTTGCAGAGCATTCGCCAAGGATTTTGGGTCGCCGCAGATGGAAGCTCCGGTGGCATCCGCCTGGTACTCACGGCTCCGGGAGATGGCCATTTGGATGAGCATGGCGGCGAGAGGGGCAAGGAACATCATGAGTAAGGATCCGACGATGCCGCCGGAATCGTCTTCATCGGAATGTAAACCGCCGAAGAGCATCGACCACTGTGCCATGGTGGCAAGAGAGCTAATGGCGCCGGCCATGGTTGCGGCTATGGAGCTGATCAGAATGTCGCGGTTTTTGATGTGGCCCAATTCGTGTGAAATGACCCCGGCCAGTTCGTCCCGGTTTAAAATTCTCATCAAGCCGGTGGTCACAGCCACTGCGGCATGATCCGGATTACGTCCTGTGGCAAATGCGTTGGGAGTGTCCTGGTGAATGAGATAGACCCGTGGTTTGGGAAGGCCTGCCCGAGCGGCAAGAGAGCCGATGATCTCGTGCAGGTCGGGTGAATCCTGAGCTGAAACCTCTTGGGCACCCGACATGGACAGGGCCATTTTATCACTGAACCAATAGGCATAGAAGTTCATCCCCACAGCCAATACCAAAGCGATCATCATTCCGCCACGGCCCCCAAGGGCCTGGCCTGCAACCATAAAAAGAGCCGTCAGGCCAGCCATTAACACACCGGTTTTTACCATGCTTGTCATTTATACTCTCTGTTGTATACTGTTTGTCCGCTTCGTCGTCTTTTAGACAGTTCGGCCATTTTAACTTATGGGCTGCAGTAAGACACTATGAGCGGTAAGGTCCGTTCCTTGCAGTATTATTGTAAGAATACTGCGAGGCTTGTCAAGAATGCAAGGAGTCGCATCATATGCTGCGAGGATCGAAACCCGGGCGTCTTGACCAGGCAATGTTGACCAAGCGTTTTAATTTGGAGCGCGCCTCTTTAAGGGGAGGAATTGCAGAAAAAGTAGGTAGAAGCTCATCCACCGGGTCCGGCGGATGAAGACGCAACTTCTCATCAAGGTTGCATTGGCAATCCATTCCGGCGATCTGTCCCCGCCCTTCGGTTTGACCTTCCAAAGATCCATCCAGGCTGCGAAGGAACTGAAGGATGCCGGTTATATCGTTTTTTCGATAAAACATATTGATTTGTTCACGGATGGTGTCGTAATCTTCAGCGAGTCCGTCGAGGATCGAGCGGTATTCCACGATATGATCGTGCAGGCTTTCGTAGGTATCAAAAAAAAAGTTCCGAAAACGCGATTTTCCGGTCAATCCGTGAATCTTTCTTCCCTGAAGAGCCTTTTTTCGAAGGATGCAAGAGGTGTTTATTTCGCATTCGAAAAAAAACCTTTCCGAAAGCCCGGTTATGTCAAAAAAGAGGTGGAGCAGATCCTCGTCTTGCAGGAGTGTGTATATGCAGACAAGGTCGTAGCCGATACTGCTTTCCAGGTTCAGTGACAAGGTTATGATATTCTGCCTGTAAGTATGCGTATCGTCTTCGATTATCTTGCGGAACCTGAAGTACCGGTCTGCAATTTCTTTTCTTACTTCGAAACTCAGGAGTGAACTGATGTCGTCCATGATCTACCTTTGTGCCGGAGATCGTAATGCGGTTTTGGAAGATGATCGTTTTGCTGATTTAATCTCTGGCAGAGTAGCCGCACGCTTATTATAGTGTTTCTGAACACGAGATTCATCCTTCTTTTTTGTGGTCACAGTAAATGTCATATTCGCAAGCGTGGGAAGGTATTACCGCACAGGTTAAAGAACGATCCGATATCGTTAAGATTATCGGAGAATGCGTGGATTTGAAGCGTAGCGGAGTGCGCTATTTGGGGCTTTGTCCTTTCCATGGCGAAAAGACGCCTTCGTTTTCCGTTCATTCCGGTCAACAATTCTTTCACTGTTTTGGGTGCGGAGAATCCGGTGATGTCTTCACTTTTATGATGAAGTATTACAATCTGGATTTTCCCGGAGCCCTGAAAGAGTTGGCGCGCCGTTGTCAGATCGATCTCCCCGAAAAACCTGTCTCTGCCGAAGAAAAAAGAAGAAAAGAGCAGCGCCGGCTCATCTATCATGTCAATGAAAAGGCTGCATCCATATATCGCACCTATCTGGAGGAAGTAAAAGACGCGGCTACCGCCCGGGCTTATTTACAAAATCGGGCCATTGCTTCTGCTATTCAGGACCGATTTAAGCTGGGATATGCTCCGCCGGTGGAAACGGCAGGCTGGGACTTTCTTGCTCGACAACTCAACAACGAAGAGCGAAAAGCCGCCGAGGCGGCCGGTCTTTTGATCAGGAAAGAGAGTGGAGGCGTTTATGATCGTTTTCGTGATCGCATTCTTTTCCCAATTTTTACAAGCGACGGGAAAATAGCTGGTTTTGGAGGAAGAATCGTCGGGGAAGGGCAGCCGAAATATATGAATTCACCTGAAAGTCCGGTGTTTGACAAAAGCAGGCTGTTATTTGGACTCTTTCAACAGAAGGAAGCCATTCGTCAGCAGCGAAGGGCGATCCTGGTTGAAGGCAATTTCGATATGATCTCCCTGGTGGCCAATGGATGCGAAAATGTCGTCGCACCGCTGGGAACGGCGCTCACTCGAAAGCAGATTCGGATTTTGAAACAGTTTGCTGATACCGTGATCCTCCTCTTTGATGGCGATGCCGCAGGGCTCAAGGCTGCGGTGAGGGCTGTTCCTCTTTTTCTTGCAGAGCAGGTGGATGCCAAAGTGGCGTTGCTGCCGGAAGGTCATGATCCGGACACCTATATCAGGCAAGAAGGGGCGGCGGAACTTACTTCGCTTTTGGGCCGGGCCGATCCGTTGGCGGAATTTATCCTGGCGCACCTTATCAAAGAGCATGGATTGACGCTTGGCGGAAAGAACAGAATTATCGAAGAGCTACTCCCTGTCATTAAGGAAGCGGAGTCGCCGCTGCAGCGTTCGATGATGATTTCTCATTTCGGTGAAAAGCTTGGAATCGCACCCGAGCAGATTACTGTTTCATTGGCAGGCGCAAAACAGCAGGTTCACCCGGTTCCCGCCGCTTTTCCTCCTAAAAAAGAGGCCACCTTTTCAAAGGCACAGAGACGACTGGCAGGTTTTATGGTTATGTATCCTTTTTCGTTGCCGAAATTGGAAGAAGCAGGAATTCGGGAATATCTTTCGGGTGGTATCGGTGAGATTCTTTTTTTGCAGATCAAATCACTTTTGCAGAGGCGTGACGATATGCAGCCGGAAGAGCTCCTGACGGCGCTGCCACATGGACCTGAACATGATTTTGTAACCGAAATATTATTGAATGCTTCATCTCATGTTCCGCAAAGTCTGGGAGACGAAGGGATGCAAGGCGAGATTGACGAAGTAGTGGAGTGGTTGAGAATTGAAAATCTAAAGCGGGAATCTGAAGAGTTGCTTCTAAAAATAAGAGATATTCAAGGTGATTATGATCAGGAGGCTCTAGCTATATTGCTTGAGAAAAAACAGAAAGTGGACAGACAACTGCGAGGAATTGACGCCTGAGTCTTTTTTGATTAGGAAGAATTTGCTTTCCGGTAAATTTTTCAAGAGGTTATTGAATAATTAATTTAATTTGCTATAGTGGAAGGTCGATAACAGCAGAAATGGCGGATGCAATGAAAATAGTTTGCGCTTCCTCGGGCATGCGAAAGTCGGCAAAAATGATGAAAGGGGATGAACATGGCCGTAAACAAGCAAGGTGAACCGGAGTATGCCGGGTCAATGAATGACGACGAGTTGTATCCGATTGATGAAGGAACTGCATTGGACGATTGGACCGGCGTCTTTAGCTTTGATCGGGATGGGCTCTCTGATTCCGAAAGCATTGACGAGAGGAGCCGGCCTCTCCCTGAACGGCGCACCAATACTTCGAGCGACCGCAGAAAAATGGACAGACGGCGTCCCGTGCGGAGTGCATCCAAACAGAATAGGCATTCCGTCGATCCCATGAATATCTACCTGCGGGAAATGGGAAGCCTTACCCTGCTGAGCCACGAAGAGGAACTCAAGCTGGCACGGATGATGGAGGAGGGAAAACGCAGGGTCCAAAATGCTGTTCTGTCGACTCCACTATCGATTCCGGCTCTTAAAGAGATCGCCTGTGAAGTAAAAAACGGACGACGCAAAATCTATGATGTGATTCTGGGTATATCCGACAACCAGACGAGTGAGATAAACAAGGAACTCAATAATTTCCTAGATCGTGTCGACAAGGCGGCGGCTTTGGATGAGAAGAGAGAGTCCTTGCGCAAGGAGTTTTACTCCCTGGAAGACGGGGCTAAGGAAGCTGAACGGATCTATCAGCAAATTCTTGGCCTAGGAGAGGATATCTCAAACCTTTTTCAGGATATGATCCTTTGCGGGGATTGCGTGAATACCGTTGCCTCCGGCCTGGAAGAACTGTCTCAGCGGTTTCGTCAGGTTCTGGTGGATGTCATGCAGGAGTATAAGTTGGCCGTAGCCGACGAAAAAAAAGAATTAAACCCGCAGGCGTTGGAACAGAGAGTTAACCGACAGCTGCAGGATGAAGCCGCCATAGACCGTCAAACCCTGGATGCCGTCCTCCACGAAATTGAGGCAGGTCGAGATACGACAAGGCATGCAAAAGAATCACTGGTGCGCGCCAACCTCCGCCTCGTTATTTCGGTGTCGAAGAAGTTCGTGAATAGAGGTCTGCAGTTTTCAGATCTGATTCAGGAAGGGAATATCGGTTTAATGAAAGCAGTGGAGAAGTTTGATTATCACCGGGGATACAAATTCAGTACCTACGCCACCTGGTGGATCAGGCAATCCATAACTCGGGGAATCGCCGATCAGGGGAGGACGATACGCCTTCCCGTCCATATGATCGAAACCATCAACCGTCTGCTTCGGGTATCCAAAGATTTTCTCATCGAAGAGCACCGCGAACCGACACCGGAAGAAATGGCTGAGCTCCTGGGAACCGAGGTGAGTAAAGTCAAACTTGCATTGAAGATTGCAAAAGACGCCATCTCTCTCGATACGCCGGTCGGCGATGATGGCGAGACCTTTCTCGGCGATTTTATTGAAGACTCTGGGAGATTGGGCCCCCATGACGCTTCCATGGTTGAGAGTTTGCGTGAGTGTCTGAATCAGGTGATGTCTTCGCTTTCGCCGAGGGAAGCGAAGGTTTTGCGGATGCGATACGGTATCAATCTGGATTGTGATCATACTCTTGAAGAGGTGGGACGGTGTTTCGCCGTGACCCGGGAGCGCATTCGCCAGATTGAGGCGCAAGCTATCCAAAAACTGAAGCATCCTTCCAGGATAGAGGAATTGCGGGTCTTCATGATTGACCGGTAAGTTCGGTCCGTCCTGCCGAGTCGTTGACTTCTCCTTGACGTTTCCTGGCCCGATCTTCATTTTTCCTCCTTGGCCCCAGTGGGCGGACACCTAAGGGCTTTTGAGTCGACGCCTTTTTCTTTTCAATCTGATGGACTCAACATGGTTTCGGACTGTAACTATCTTTTAATTTCAAGAGGGCGACATGGATGGAGTTCTTGATTGGGTAACCCTTAGTCTTGCACCCGGTCTGGGTGTTTCGGGCTATTGGAACCTGGTGAAGTACTTCGACGGTCCCAAACATGTCTTGGCCGCTTCGAGTAAAGATCTCTTGGCGGTTCCCGGTGTCAGATCCTCGCAAGTGGCTGGTCTCTGCGAATCCGCGGCTCTCTATGAAAGAGGAGAAAAGGAGATCGCCAAGGCGCTGAAGTTCGGAGCTAAGGTCATTGGATTTGCTGATGAAGCGTATCCGGATTTGCTTAGGCAAACTGCAGATCCACCGCCAGTGGTCTACGTTTATGGACGCGAAGAACTGTTGAATAGTTCTTGCCTGGCCATCGTCGGATCTCGGGCAGCCACAGCCTATGGCCGCCGTATCGCCTTTTCGCTGGCCGAACGTTTGACTGCTGCCTCCGTGACGGTTGTCTCCGGATTGGCCATGGGGATAGATGCGCAGGCACATGGCGGAGCGCTTTCCGCGGGCGGGAATACAGTTGCCGTGCTGGGCTGCGGGCTGGATATCGTTTATCCCGCCCAGAATAGGGCAATGTTTCAGAGGATCCGGGATCAAGGTGTCCTTGTCAGCGAATACCCTTTTGGAACTCGTCCTGAAGGCTTCCGTTTCCCTGCCAGAAACCGTATAATAGCAGGAATGAGTCTGGGGGTTGTTGTGGTGGAGGCGGCAAAAAAATCCGGTTCTCTGATTACTGCTCAGCTTGCTCTTGATGGAGGCAGGGAGGTTTTTGCTGTTCCGGGGCAGGTCGATTCCTTTAAAAGTGCAGGAACGCATTGGTTGCTGAAGCAAGGGGCGAAACTCGTACAGACGGTAGACGATATCCTCGAAGAAATCCAGCCTGGAGGGTGCTTCCCGACGACCGAAGACAAACCTTTGAATGCAGCGGATTCCTCGTCGTTACAGACCGATGCCGCTGTTGTTTTTGGCTGTCTGGATGCTTATCCGTGTTCTCGAGATGAGCTGATTGTAAGGTCCGGGCTATCGGCGAGCAAAGTTAACGAGATGCTTTTACTATTAGAACTGGACGGGCTTGTCGAAATTTTGTCCACCGATGAGGTGCAAAGGCTCGGCTGAAGACTCCGGCATCCCAAGGGGGCAACAAGTTGGCGCCTGCCCAGTCGCTTCACTGTTATTATTTGCAAAATAAAAGGAAAAACATGCAGGATATTAAAATAGCACCCTCCATTCTCTCCGCTGATTTTTCACGGTTGGGAGAGGAGATACAAGCTGTTGATCGAGCCGGAGCGGAAGTAATCCACATCGATGTAATGGATGGCCATTTCGTTCCGAATATAACCATTGGACCTTTGGTTGTGGAAGCGGCAAGAAAATCCACCGCCAAGATTCTCGATGTCCATTTAATGATAGAAAATCCTGACTTGTACGTTGAACAGTTCGCCAAGGCAGGAGCCGACTGGATCACAGTTCATGTAGAGGCATGTGTTCATTTGCATAGAACGATCTCTTATATTAAAAAGTTGGGGAAAAAGGCCGGCGTTGTCTTGAACCCTGCGACATCGCTGGCCAGTCTGGACTATATTTTAAAAGATGTGGATCTGGTCATGCTGATGAGCGTCAATCCGGGTTTCGGTGGGCAGTCCTTTATCTCAGAAAGCCTTGCCAAGGCAAGGGAACTGAAACGACGGATCGAAGACCTTGGTCTTCCCGCAGGCATAGAAATGGATGGCGGAATCAGTGGAAAAACAATCGAGGCTGCTGCGGAGGCCGGAGTGAATATTTTTGTGGCGGGGTCGGCAGTGTACGGAAGTCCCGATTATGTGACGGTTATCGATGAGTTGAAAAGGCTTGCGTCGAAGGGAATGGCATGTCGTACGTGATTGAATTTCTTGCCGGGGGACTGAGATGGAAACTAAATGGAAAGATTGGCAAACGACCCAGGCATATCAAAGGCTCAGCGATATGGCCAAAAATCCGTTCGATCTGACCGCTCCCGGGGCTTTGGCTGGTAGCAAACGTGTCGCCGGGTTTGTCTGTGAGGCAAAGGACTTTGCTTTGCATTATGCTACACAAAGGGTTGATGGAAAGGTCCTTGGCGCACTTCAGGAACTTGCCGATGAATGTTCTTTGGTTTCACAGTTTTCTGACATGCGCAATGGCGAGGTAATGAATCGCATCGTCGGTTATGATAGTGAAAACAGACAGGTGCTACATACTGCGTGCAGGGATCTGTTCACAGAAATTCCCCGTGCGCCCGTTGCTGCAGGTCAAGCAAAAAGGGAACTAGACAAAGTTAAGGTGTTTCTGGATGAGTTGAGGGATGGATCGGTAGTAAATGAGCGTGGGGAGGTCTTTACAACCATGCTTCATATCGGCATCGGCGGGTCCGATCTGGGGCCGCGGAGTGTTTTCGAAGCCCTGCGTCCTTTCGGACAAAAGGGGCGGGAGGTTCATTTTGTCTCCAACGTTGATCCCGATGACGCCGCTGCAGTTCTTGGTAAGATCGATTTGACAAAAACTCTTGTTAATGTCGTCTCCAAAAGTGGAAGCACGCTGGAGACCCTAACAAACGAAGCGCTCGTTGTTCAGGCTTTGAGAGACCTTGGCCTTAATCCTGCTCGGCACTGTATTGCAGTCACTGGTCAGGGCAGCCCCATGGATGATCCCAAGAAGTATCTAAGATCGTTCTATATGTTTGATTATATCGGAGGCCGGTATAGCGCAACGTCCATGGTCGGGCTCGTCATGTTGGGTTTCTACCTCGGCTTCGATCTGGTCATGGATTTTCTGCGAGGCGCCAGCCAGATGGACAATGAGGCGGAAAAGACCAAAATCGTTGAAAATATGCCGTTGATGTTGGCCTTGCTGGGAGTGTGGAATCATAATTTCCTGGGATTTCCCACAGTGGCAGTTCTTCCGTATAGCCAGGCTCTGCACAGGTTTCCGGCGCATCTGCAACAATGTGACATGGAGAGCAACGGCAAATCGGTGACACGCTTTGGCAACGAATTATCACATAAAACCGGACCGGTACTCTGGGGAGAGCCTGGAACGAACGGCCAACACGCATTCTATCAGCTTCTTCATCAAGGAAAGGAAATCGTTCCGGTGGAATTCATTGGTTTTCGTCAGACACAATACGGAGAAGATTTGGGAATCGATGGGACCACCTCTCAACAGAAGTTGCTTGCCAATCTCCTTGCCCAGGCGGTAGCCCTGGCAACAGGACAGAAAAGCGACAACCCGAATCGACGATTTCCTGGAAATCGTCCGAGCTCCATTCTTCTGGCGGACCGTCTGACGCCAAGGACCATGGGAGGACTTTTGGCGCTTTATGAGGCAAAAATTGCCTTTCAGGGCTTTCTATGGAATATCAATTCGTTTGATCAGGAAGGAGTGCAGCTGGGCAAGGTCTTGGCCGGTAAGTTTTTGCGATACATGAAGAAACAAGAAGTTGAAGGTCCGGGTGTCGAGTCAGCTCTGCTACAGGCAACGAAGATCGTATAACATCCTTAATGAAGAGGTGAATACAACTCTGTTTTGTGCATAAGTTATATTCCAATTTTTGTTGACAAAAAAGATGTTCACGGATATTCTCAGCCGCTGAATGGTTATTCATTAGAATGCCGTATCAGCCCGATGGTCTATGGATAATCATTAATAAAAACCAAATGGTCTGTTAAGCAGATGATCAGTTGGTGTTTCTTCGGTTTGCTTGTTTTATGGTAAGAGTTGCCGTCGAGGAGTTGACAGTAGCTTTTTCATAGATCTCTTAAAGTTTGGCCAGCAATTATCCGGCCTGCTGTTTTGAGACGGAATCTGTTATCAAGTCTATTTTAGGTCAAGGTTGAAGTACTAATAGGAATTCAAAGGAGGAAATCATGGCAAAACATGAAACGCCCTTGTTGGATCAATTGGAGAGTGGCCCGTGGCCAAGCTTCGTTACCGACATGAAGCACCAGGCTGAAACCAAGCCGGAGTGCTGGGACATTCTTGGTCAGCTAGAATTGTCTTACAAGGATAAGATTACCCATTGGAAACACGGCGGTATCGTTGGCGTTTTCGGCTACGGCGGCGGTATCGTTGGACGTTATTCCGATGTACCGAAACAGTTCCCGGGCGTTGAACATTTTCACACTGTTCGTGTAGCCCAGCCATCATCCAAATACTATTCCACAAAACATCTGCGTGATCTGATGAATCTGTGGGAGAAATACGGCTCCGGTATGACCAATTTCCATGGTTCCACCGGCGACATCATTCTCCTTGGTACACGAACCGAGAACCTTGAGCCTCTGTTCTGGGATATGACTCATGACCTGAATCAGGACCTTGGCGGTTCCGGGTCCAATCTCCGTACTCCAGCCAACTGTCTTGGACAGTCCCGTTGCGAATGGTCCTGTTATGACACTGAAGAGATCTGCTACGATCTGACCCAGAAATATCAGGATGAGCTTCATCGTCCGGCCTTCCCTTATAAGTTCAAGTTTAAATTTTCGGGATGCCCCAATGACTGTGTGGCAGCCATTGCCCGTTCCGATATAGCCGTTATCGGCACCTGGAGAGACAATATCCGTATCGACCAGGCTGCCGTTAAAGAATATGTCGCCGGCAAGTATCCTGCCAATGGTGGTGCTCATAGTGGTCGTGACTGGGGTAAGTTCGACATCCAGAAAGAGGTCATCGCGCTCTGTCCCACCGGCTGTATGAAGATGGACGGAGACAAGCTCGTGATTGACGATGCGGAATGTACGCGTTGCATGCATTGCATCAACGTTATGCCGCGTGCCCTTCGTCCCGGTGCCGATCAAGGCGCTTCCGTCTGTGTCGGCGCCAAGGCTCCGATTCTCGACGGTGCCCAGTTCTCAACCTTGATCCTTCCTTTCATCAAGCTGACGAAAGAGAATGATTGGGAAGAGTTGGTCGACTTCATTGAGAAGGTATGGGATTGGTGGATGGAAGTAGGAAAGAACCGTGAGCGCGTCGGTGAGACCATGCAGCGAATCGGTCTGCCCACATTTATCAAGGTTATGGAAATTGATCCGATTCCTCAGATGGTCAAAGAGCCTCGTTCCAACCCCTATGTCTTCTGGTCCGAAGAAGAGGTTCCCGGCGGATTTGAGCGTGATGTCGTCGAATTCCGAAAGAGACATGCAGCTTAATGCTGATATTATTTGATTCGTTTTTATCAATGATACTATAAGGAGTTTTACATCATGGGATACAATCCAGATAAACCGATGGAAGGAAGGATTTCCGATCTCGGTCCTCTCCATTACGAGCAGTTTTTTCCGACTGTCATCAAGGAAAATAAAGGCAAGTGGCTCTGGCATGAGATTATTCAGCCGGGTGTCCTGATGCATAAATCTGAGACCGGCGCTGAGGTCTATACCGTTCGCGCCGGCGGCGTCCGGCTCATGTCGATTGAGTTTGTTCGTGAGATCTGTGAAATCGCCGACAAGCACTGTGATGGGTTCCTCCGTTTCACCACCAGGAACAACATTGAGTTCATGGTCGATTCCAAAGACAAAGTTCAGCCTTTGCTGGATGATCTGAAGAGCCGCGGCAACAAGTTCCCCGTCGGTGGAACAGGTGCCGGTGTGACCAATATCGTTCACACCCAGGGCTGGGTCCATTGCCATACTCCGGCAACGGATGCCTCAGGTGTTGTCAAGGCTGTTATGGATGAGCTGTTTGACTATTTCACTTCCATGACCTTGCCGGCCCAATGCCGCATCGCCCTGGCCTGTTGCTTGAACATGTGCGGTGCCGTACATGCGTCAGATATCGCTATCCTGGGTATCCATCGCAAGCCGCCGATGATCGATCATAGCCGTATAACCGGTGTTTGCGAGTTGCCTCTGGCCATCGCTTCCTGTCCTCTGGGAGCTGTTAAGCCCGCCAAGGCTGAAGTTGACGGAAAGGAGATCAAATCCGTTAAGGTTAACGTTGATCGCTGCATGTTCTGCGGTAACTGCTACACCATGTGTCCGGCAATGCCCCTTGCTGACCCGGAAGGTGATGGTATTGCGATTCTGGTCGGAGGCAAGGTCTCCAACCGAATCAGTGCACCGAAATTCTCTAAGCTGGTTATTCCGTTCCTCCCGAACAATACACCTCGTTGGCCTGAGGTTGTTGAAGCCGTCAAGAAAATACTCGTTGCCTATGCCGCCGACGCAAAGAAATACGAGCGTGTCGGAGAATGGGCCGAGCGGATCGGTTGGGAGCGTTTCTTCGAGAAATGTGACATTCCGTTTACAGAGAAGAGCATCGACGATTATCGCCTTGCATATGACACCTGGCGTACTACGACGCAGTTCAAGTACACAAGCCATATTAAGTAATTAAAGTGATAACCCTCGGCCGGACCGGTTGTCGCTCCGGCCGGGAACTTTGATGCTTTCTTCTAAAAAATAAACAAGGAGATTCATTATGGCTTTAAGCGTTGAAGATCTCAAAGCAAAGATTTTGGAGAAAGCAGAAAAATCTCCGAAACCCCAGTTGTATATTAAAGATTTCTACGAATGTGATCCGGAGTCTAAACCACGTGTGGTGAAGAATGCCGCCAATGACTTGGTAAAGGAAGGAAAACTCATGTTTTGGTCTTCCGGTTCCACCACCATGTATGCGCTCAAGAGCCGTATTAAGAACGAAGAGGGCGCAGAAGGTATCTAGCAGATTTCTACAGGAAAGTTTTTTGGGATGTATTGAAAGTGCGGAGTGTGGTTTCACTCTGCACTTTTTTTTTGCCTTTGTTTTCCTGACCTGTCTTAAAATTATTAAGAGATGGGGAAATGCTGTGTGTGTCCGCTTTGCCAAGGACTTTCAAGTAAAAGGAATAGCCATGGAAAAACTATTTTATTATCGGCATACTACATCAACAAACAAAGTAGCTTTTTCTTTGGCGACAAGAGGATTTAAGGAGGGGACCGCAGTAATCGCAGAGTCTCAGGAGGAAGGGCGCGGACGCCTTGGCAAGGTCTGGCAATCCCCGCCAGGAAAAGGTCTGTATTGTTCATTGATCGTCCGTCCCCAACTAACGGTGGAAGATTATCCTAAAATCACATTAACGGCAGGCGTTTCGGTGGCAAAGATACTTGAAGAAATAGCAGGAAAGAGGATGCTTCTGAAATGGCCCAATGATGTCTATTCGGAAGGGAAAAAATGTTGCGGAATTCTGACGGAATCTTCTCCTTTGACGGAAAAGGAAGAAAACCTCTTTGCCGTTGTCGGGATAGGAATAAATATAAATTCCGTACAGGCTGATTTCCCAGAAGAGTTGAGGGATAACGTCACTTCGCTTAACATCCTCACAGGCCGGCAATATGATATCCTCGATATTTTTAAGAAGATACATCAGACATTTTTAGTAATGCTCACCATTTTACAGGATAAAGGATTTCCGGAGATCCTAACCGAGTGGAAGAAAAGGGATATGCTTGTGGGAAAACGGCTGCAGTGGCTTACAAATTCAGGACAGGTAGTCTACGGTATTTCTGAAGGGCCGGACAGCATGGGAAGGTTGTTGGTAAAAGATGACCAAGGGAATCACCATAACGTACTTTCAGGTGATGTGCGCCTTGCTGAAACTATGCGTCGAAATCTTCACTGGTGACCAAAAAAGCCTGGGACAACATAACAGATGTCCCCAGGCTTTTAATTAGATCAAAGTCCAAACCGCTTGAGAGTTAAAAAGGCAGGTCTGGAGAGCAAGGCTTTTTTCAACTAATACCGGTAATATTCCGGCTTATATGGGCCTTCGATGGAAACACCGATATAATCGGCCTGCTTTTGAGTCAATGTTGTGAGGTTAGCCCCGATCTTTTTGAGATGGAGACGCGCGACCATCTCGTCGAGATTTTTAGGAAGAAAATAAACTTTTCTTTCATACTTTTCTGAATGATTCCAGAGTTCGATTTGTGCAAGCACCTGGTTGGAAAAAGAATTACTCATGACAAAACTCGGATGGCCGGTGGCGCATCCGAGATTGACCAGACGGCCTTCGGCCAAAACGATCAATCTTTTTCCGTCTGGGAAAATGACATGGTCAACTTGAGGTTTTATGTTCTCCCAAGGAAGATTTCTAATCCCTGCAATATCGATTTCTGAATCGAAATGTCCAATATTGCAAACAATAGCCTGATCAGGCATTTTGTCCATATGTTCTCTGGTAATGACCCGGTAGTTTCCTGTGCACGTAACGAAAATATTGCCTATGGGGGCAATTTCTTCCATGGTTACGACACGAAATCCTTCCATGGCTGCCTGCAAGGCGCAGA
>JBJKQT010000179.1:0-3311 GCA_046705065.1 Desulfocapsaceae bacterium | reverse complement strand
TGATGCCGTCTGCTGGAATCACATCGGTCAGTTTCGGTTTTCCCTGGGTCAGAGTTCCTGTCTTGTCAACCACCAGGGTGTTGATCTTGCGGAGCGTCTCGATGGCCTCGGCGTTTTTGAATAAAACCCCCATGGAGGCCCCTTTCCCGGTGGCAACCATGATGGACATCGGGGTGGCAAGGCCCAGGGCGCAAGGGCAGGCGATGATCAGAACGGAAATGGCCGCGATCAATGCGTAGGAAAGCCGCGGGGCGGGCCCGTAGACATACCAGATAACGAAAGCGATTAGAGCAATACTGATAACCGCCGGCACAAAGTAGCCGGCAACGATATCGGCCAGCTTCTGGATGGGGGCGCGGGAGCGTTGGGCCTGGGCCACCATCTGAACAATCTGGGCCAGCATGGTGTCGCCGCCCACCTTCTCGGCCCGTATGGTCAGTGCACCCGTGGTGTTGACTGTGGCCCCGATCACCTTGTCGTCTTTTTGCTTCTCGATTGGAACCGGTTCTCCTGAGATCATGGATTCATCGACCGAGCTTGCCCCGTCCAGCACCAGGCCGTCTACCGGAATCTTTTCACCCGGACGGATTCTCAACACATCGCCGACTTGAACATTCTCCAACGGGATGTCGGTTTCGCTTCCGTCTTCATTGATCTTTCTCGCCGTTTTTGGGGCCAGTCCCAAAAGCGCTTTGATTGCTGCGCCGGTCCGGCCACGGGCCTTGAGTTCCAGCACCTGGCCCAGCAGGATCAGGGTGACGATGACAGCGGACGCCTCGAAGTAAACTCCCACGGAGCCGTCGGAACCTCGCATGGCGGCAGGAAACATCTCGGGGAACAGGACACCGATCAGACTGTAGATGTAGGCAACCGAGATCCCCATGCCGATCAGAGTGAACATGTTCAGGCTCTTATTGATGAGCGACCGCACTGCCCGGACATAAAAAATCCAACCGGCCCACAGGACAACGGGTGACGCCAGTACCAGTTCCACCCAACCGAGCGTTCGGGGTGAGGCCAAATTTTCGATGAGTCTACCTCCCGGCATCATGTCGCGCATGGCGATGATAATGAGCGGTACGGTGAGAATTGCGGAGAAGATGAAGCGCTTGCGCATAAAATCGTATTCAGGGTTTTCATCCTCTTCGTTCGAATCGGCCGTCATGGGTTCCAAGGCCATGCCGCATTTCGGGCAGCTGCCGGGGGTATCTTGACGAATTTCCGGGTGCATGGGGCAGGTATATTGTCTTCCCGGAGCACTGCTTTCTGCTTCCGTCTGCTTTTTTGCGGTGTGTGAATCCTTAGCAAGATATTTTTCGGGGTCTTCCCGGAAGGTCTGCAGGCAGTGATCACTGCAGAAAAAGTATAGCTCGTCCTGGTACTCATAACGACGGAACTCTCCCTCTCTGTCGGTTGTCATGCCACAAACGGGATCGGTAATAGGCAACTGACTGTAGTTGTGTTGATGTCCTTGTTTTGCTTCCATTTTTTATCTTACCCCCTATTTCGTTGTATTTCCCTTCTCCTCCACGGTCTTGCGTTGTATATATTTACCAGGGTGGGTTCAAATGTGTTTTTTTTAAATAAACAATAACTTAATCTGAAGTGTCGACTCAAGAATTCTAAGATGACCGCACTCATCTTCCTGCCACCTGACCGGAATGTTGGTCCCAGGCAAAAGGAGAAAAGAGCTTTTCAAAAAAAATATAAAAGTGCGATAGTCGGTCAGGTGGCGGGATCTTCTAATAACATAATTCCCCTTTGTTAAAGTCGGAACCTGCCTTTTACCAAAAGATAAGCATTTGACTATGGTCAAGGGTCGAGAGTTTTCGGAACCTTTTTCGATATCGACAAAAAAATAGACATCTACTATGCGAAGCGGACCGTTCGAGTGGGTAAAAAATACACAGCCTAGGCCTCGCGAGGAAATGTGATTTTCTCTGGAATATTTTTTAATCTTTCTTAATCCAGAGAGTTACATGGCTTGTTTCTTGGCTGATCCGACTGTGGCACAGCCTATGCTAGAAAAAATATGCCAATATCTTTTTGTCCGGAATATTCCTGAAAAAGGTTGTCAGGATGGACAATCAAAGCTGAACGTACATTCGTTTTTGGGCAGACTCCATTTTTCACAGTAGTTGATCTTGACCAAAAACTCGACTTTTTCAAGGCAATCAACCATTGAACGAGTTACGATACCGAATTGTCGGCAAAATAATTCAGGAAGCCGACCAAATTTCCTGAATCTTAAAAACCTGCAAAAAGGATTACAGCTCCTGTTTAAAAAAAAACGCTGGGATGGCTAAAAAGATTTTCCAAGATATTGACGAAATCCAAGAACGGGAAGACAACGCCCTTGATGTATTCAAACGGCGCCTCACCTTTGTAGCTGTAATTCTGATATTTTTTGCGGCAGTAGTCGTCGCGAGGCTCTGGTTTCTGCAGGTCGACCACGGCAAGGAGTTTAAGGAACTTGCCTATAACAACCGGGTGAGAATACGGCAGTTGGCCGCCCCAAGAGGGCATATACTCGACCGTAAGGGGAGAGAGCTTGTAACCAACAGGCCTTCTTTCAACGTCGTGCTGGTTCGTGAAGATTCGCAGGATCTCGACAATGTGTTGGATCGGCTTTCCGGGGTTTTGCATGAAGATGTATCCGAACTTTGGCAGCATATTCGGGAGGCAGCCGGAGAACCTTTATATATTCCGATAGTTTTGAAGGAGGATATTGATTGGGAAACCCTTGCCTATCTCGAAAATCACAATCAGGAATTTCCAGGGGTCCGCATCGAAGTCGTTCCTGTGCGTGTGTACCACTACGGTGACCTGGCATCGCATGTGATCGGGTATCTCGGGATCATCAGTAAAAATGAGCTGGCTAAAGAAGATCCGGATATATACAGCGGAGAAGATTTGATCGGTAAGATGGGCCTGGAAAAACTTCGGGAAAAAGACCTTCGCGGAAAGAAAGGAAGCCGGCTATCCGAGGTCAATGCCAGAGGTTTTGAACAGAAATTGTTGAAAAGCGAGGCCCCTTTGCCGGGAAAAGATATACAGCTTACCCTTGATATCGATCTGCAGCGGGTGGCCGAATCGTTGATGGCGGCTGAAGATAAATCCGGAGCCGTGGTGGCGATGGAGGTGAAAACCGGTAGGATTCTCGTTGCCGCCTCCGCCCCGCAAATCCATCTTGAAGACTTTCAGGGCGGGATTTCCAGCGAAAAATGGAACGCCCTGCTGAAAAATCCGAGACACCCTTTGCTTAACAAGGTGGTGCAGGGAGTATATCCGCCCGGATCAACGTTTAAGCT
>JBJKQT010000178.1:0-7911 GCA_046705065.1 Desulfocapsaceae bacterium | reverse complement strand
CGAGGCAAAAGAACAGCTCAAGTCGAAACGAACCATACCCTACGAAACAATTGCCGAAATCATCTCCAGAGGGCAGCGACTTGGAACAGTTAGGCAGGGACGAGCTGAAGACTTGGCGTTTTTTTTCTGGAACAACATTAACGGCATAGCTATACACCAAGTGATGTACGGAGAGAGAGCCAAATGCCCACTTCTCGTGCCCTTATATCAGATGTTTTTAATACAAGATGACAGGAATACCTAAAAAATGAATCCAGCCATTGCCGAAACCGCTCTTGGACCAATCGAATATTACCAAAACGATGACAGCTATGAAGTGCAAGGAACTATCTTGACTATCCACGGAGCTATGGGCGGATATGAACAATCAAACATCTTAGGAAAAGCTGTTGGGCCAAAAGGTTACCGATATATAGCTGTATCCCGACCGGGTTATTTACAAACTCCTCTCAAAGGAAAGGAGTCGCCAGAGGCTCAAGCTGATCTGTTCGCTGCGCTCTTGGATCTACTTAACATCAAGGAAGTAAGTGTAATGGCTATTTCAGGAGGCGGATATTCGGCGCTGCATTTTGCCTTACGCCATCCGGAACGATGCAAAGCATTGATACTATGCTCGACTACCGGAGGGAAAAATGACGTTCCCATTCCGTTTAGATTTACTGTGATGAAAGTAATTGCTCGAGTTCCATTTCTAGTCAATTTCATACGAAGTAGATTTCTGAAAAACATTAGAAAATCTGTCAGTCGATCAATTTCATATCCGGATATTATTGAAAAATTTATAAACGACGAACAACTGCTAAGCTATTATAAAGATCTTTCCCTTAGCACCATGGACCGCATGGCCAAACGAATCCCCGGCACAGTCAACGACATTCGCATCACTCAAAACACCGAATATCCTCTGGAGGACATTTCCGTACCGACCTTGGTGATTCATGGCAGCGACGACCCCATCGTTCCCTATGCAAATCATGGCAAGAAATTAGCCGAAAGAATACCCGGAGCCCAGTTGTGCCTCGCGGAGCGCGGTGAGCACATGACCATTTTTACCCATAATGAACAGGTGAGAGAGGCAGCTAGGACCTTTCTCGGCAAAATTTACAGTTGACCATCATTTGCGTAATAGAAAAAAACGAACGAGGCCGGGATATGAGTGACCCCTTAAACTTGATTGCCGGCTTGAAGAGCACCCCCATCATTTTATTGCATGCTCTCAATGTAAAGTCTGTTGCTCTATTTTTCATTGAGTACACCTTGAGACGGGGCTAATGAATATCTAGATTTCCACGGTCACTGTGCTCTTCATGGTGGCGCTCTTGTTCATGGCCATCGTAGTGCCTATCCCATCGGTCATGGCCGTTGTGGTGCCAAGCTTCTCGATCATGGTGTTCATCACGGTCACGCCAGTGATCCCGATCCCTATGACGTTCATGCTCCCATCTCCACCTGTCCCTGTCATGATCTCTGTAATAGTTATGACGGTATCCGTAATAATAGCGGCGATATTCGGGATGTGAACGATAAATAACCTCTGGAATTCTTTCAACAAACCTCCAGGGACCTTGCCAAGAGGATGCCCGATACCAATAGCCTCCATAGTGACGCCACCAGATACCATGGTAGAATCTTATGTTTTCTCCGATTCCGGGCGCGTAGTACACATCGGTTCCAGGAATTAAGACCAATTCAGGTTGGGAGTAAACCGGAGCTGGTAGGACAAGTCTGAATTCGACCCGTGGTGACCAAGCGTACACCGGATGAGATAATCCTGCGGTTACTAGAAGGGCTGTCCCAATCGCTAAAAGAATAGATCGTATAGTACTCATACCGCGATACTCCGAATATATTTATTGGCTCAAAAATAAACTCAAGATATTTAAGCTGTTATATTAACGTTAACCTTTATTTTATTAAGAACAAGGCCCTGATTGGGACTTGCTGTGTTTTCATTTGTCCCGCCGGCTATTCTCTTTATCCAATATGCGGCTGGTACCCGATGTGATACACTGAGACTGGAATATCGATGATTGGACTCCTTTCATTTATGAGGTTTGACCTTGGACGATGTCGTTCTACACTGGATTTCACTTTACGGATATGCAGGCATCTTTTCCCTTCTGCTGCTCGGTATTATTGGGCTACCTATCCCTGATGAAACACTTATGATCTTTTCCGGATACCTCGTTTTCAAGGGTGAACTGAGTCTTGTCCCCACCATCGCCTCAGCATTTTTGGGGAGTATTTGCGGGATCACCGTCTCTTATGTCCTCGGTCGCACAGGGGGATTCTTTCTCTTCAAAAAATACGGCCATTTTTTCCATATAACCCAGGAACAATTCACTCGTGTGCATGATTGGCTGGAACACACCGGTAGATGGGGGTTGATCTTTGGCTATTTCATTCCGGGAGTGAGGCATTTGACTGCCATTGTAGCCGGGACGTCCCAGATGAGGTATCGAGTCTTCGCCTCTCTGACATACGCAGGCGGTCTTCTCTGGTCCCTGACTTTCGTTTCTGCTGGATTTTTCCTGGGCCAAGGATGGCAGGAATCTTCCGCATCCTATCATCGGTGGATTTTGATCGCCACGTTTTCAGGCGCAGGCCTGACGTTGATAGTATTTGTAATTTGGCGCTGGTGGCGACGTAAGGTCGGGTAGATGTCTTCGGCGGTGTGAAGGCCGTGGGGGATAATTCCCTTCTGCTAATTCCTTTAATATTGGTTTAACTGAGTGTCCACTCTTTAATAGCAGGATCATTCGTTCCTTTACCCGCCTTTGGCCATGGTACGAGTAAAACAAATCAGAAAAAAGGAGATCACGGCAAGGATTGCAACCAACACAAAAGCCCGATCGTATTCACCTGTAAAGACGGAATTATAAACTTCCAGTGAAATGGTGTTGGTCCTGCCCGAGATATTGCCTCCAAGCATTAGGGTCATCCCGACCTCTCCCAGGCATCGGGCAAAGGCCAACGAAAGTCCGATGATGATGTTTTTGCGCAGGGAAGGGATGGTTACGAGGAAAAAAGTAACTACCGGAGATTTGCCGAGAAGATATGCCGCTTCTATAAGGCGGCTTGTTTCGCCGCGGATAGCGGCCTGAACCTGTTTGACAATCAGAGGGACGCCTGCAATGAATGCGGCCAGAACGACGCCTGAAAAGCTGAAAATAATCTCCACTCCAATGGTCTGTCTCAGAAAAACCCCGATTGCGCTGCGGCGACCGAGCAGAATGAGCAGCAGAAACCCGGTTGCTATCGGAGGGAAGACCAGTGGCAGAGTGACCAGAAAATCAAGAAAAGATACCCAGCGTCCCCGATAGCGGCCGAGTACATACCCTAATGGAACGCCTACAACAACCAGCAGAGGCAAGGCAACACAGGTGGTTTTCAGACTGAGTCGCAGGCATTCCGTGGTGGCTGGCTCGTTGAGCAAGGTTATGCATCGGCTCCAATAAGCCATTACAGCCCCTGCTTTGTGATTATCGTCTTGGCTTTCTCGGACTGCAGAAAGCTGGCGAAAGAGTCTCCCTCAGCCTGATTCCTGTTTGTTTGCAGACGCTTGGCGACAATCAGGATCGGAGTGTAGAGCCTTTCGTTAACGGGCAGAAGAAGTCCGACCTTGTCCTTGATCGCCAGGGCCTCCGTCAGATTAATAAATCCGACATCCACCTCTCCGCTTACCAGATAAGCTGAAACCTGAGGTACCGTACCAACGACCAACACCTTCGGCTTGATCTTCTTCCAGACTTCCGTATTAGCAAAATATTCCATTGCCGCACGACCGTAGATCGCCTTTTTGGCATCCGGTATCGCGATCCGGTTGACGATCTTATTGGTGAGATCTGCCAGAGATTTGACTGAAACATTACGAGACACTGCTGCAATCAGCTTGCCCTGGCCTACGATCACTTCGCCTGTAAATGAAAACGAGGTCGCATCGAGATATCGTTTGTCGCCAATCACGAAATCGACCTCACCGCTTTCCTGGGTTTGAGACGTTACCTGCCCCATGTTGCCGAAGATTTTTCGAATAGGGACACCGGTTTTAGCCGTATACGCCGTCGAGAGTTCTTCGACCAGCTTTTTATAACCGGCTCCGGCTGCGACAATTAGCCCTTGTTCCGCCCGTACGACTTGAATTGATCCAAACAAGAGGATCATTGCCAGGGAAAGAATGCGCTTCAACATATTTCCTCCTCTTCCCGCCTTACCTGGAAATTGAATGCGGAATTGCCGCTTTAATGGAATATTCACAATATAATTTACTGATATCATAAATAAAAGCATCTTTTTGCCGTTGCAGCCAGAGAGCATCCTCTCGGCCTTCCCGCACCGCGATAACAGTTGCAGACAGGGTCAGCGCTTCTGCCAGATCGTGGGTAACCTGAATCATGGGCAGGCCAAATTCCGTTTGCACCTCCAACAGCACCTGTCGAAGGGCAAGCCGGTTCTCCCTGTCGAGGGCCGAGAATGGCTCATCCAGCAATAGGAGTTGCGGCCGTCGGGCCAGGATCTGGCAAAGAGCTGCTCTTTGACGTTCGCCTCCTGAGATTGCTCCTGGATATTTGTCGCGTAGATGACCGATCTTCATCGAAACGAGAAGACGTCCTGGGTCCTCTCGTTTCTTCATCGCAAATTGTATGTTTTGTCCCACAGTCATATGGGGAAACAAGGCATAATCCTGGCTGAGCAATCCGACACCGCGAGCCTGGGGAGTGACCTTAAGTGCGACTTTCGGATCATTCCACCAGGCGCCATGAAACCTGATGAAACCTCCGTCGATAGGCTCAAGGCCGGCCAGACATCTGAGAACCGTCGTTTTGCCTGAGCCTGAGGGACCGGTCAGAATTACGATTTTCCCTGGAACGCAGGAGATTGCAATATTCAGGGTAAAAAATGCCAGCCTTTTTTGGATGACCGCTTCAAGTCCCTGCATGCCGGAACCTCTCATGGGACTACCCTTGTCGAAATGCCAGCGACAATGTTTCGGACCAACTCGGCCGGACAGGAAACCATCGGACAGTGTCCTGTCTCTATTTCAATGACCGGCCAGTCATAGCCTCTAGCCTTTTCGGCCATTTCACGGATAAAAGGTGTTACTGTCTGACGACAACCGATATAAGTAACTGCCATGAGCGAAGGATCGAATGTCCCTGGAAAAGGAGTATGAAAGGCCTTGGATGGAAATGGCCGCAATCTGCTTGCGAACCATTCGGAGTCAGGTCCGGCTACCCCGAAAATTAAAAGAGGCCAAGGCTTGATCTTACCTTCTTCCATGCGGTGTTTTTCCTCCATCTGCAGGAAAGCCGAACCTGCTGTATCTGCAAACGATCGACCGGATTCGGGGATGACGGCATCCACGAACACGACACGGGAGATGCGCTCAGGCGCCTGCATCATCACGGCCCCACAGATCATGCCGGAGAAGCTGTGGGCAACGAGAACAACCTCGGTCAGATTCTCGAATTCGAGATAATTCATTACAGATTCCACATAGGTATGCAGATCATCCTCCGATGACATATGCTGTGCCAAGTATCCACATCCGGGCAAGGTCGGTGTATGAACCCGATGTCCCTCAACCCTGAGCCGGTTTGCTGCCATTTGCCAGACCCAGCCGCCCTGAAATGCACCATGGACAAATACGAAATCAGCCATCATTCCCTCCGTAGGAAAAGATTTTCATAAAGGTTTTTCTGAAACGCCAAATTCGAAATAACGTGGTGATGAACCTTCAAGTTATGTTACGTTATCCACTAACGAAAACGCTCATCGCTTCGGAGATGGGTTGCATCGGACGACTTTCCCTCAAACCAGCCGCAACGTTCAGGTTCAAAGCGATCAAAATCCATCACATAGGGTTTAATATCGATTACAGGAGTCCGATCCAAGACATCAATCCCTTCGAGAACCACAGAAACCTCAGTCACCTCTTTGATTCGCATCACAGAAAGCCCGATGGGATTCGGTCGTTTTGGAGACCTTGTGGCGAAGATCCCATGTCTATCGTTATCAAGAAACGGCCTGACCATCAAATCAAAGCCTTGGATCCGGTGGAGATGATAAAGGACGTAGGCATGAGAAAATCCTTCCAGGTCGACGAGCCCCTCTCTGAATTCTGGGAGAATATCGATAACGCCTTCGACATCGCTACCACCGATGGGTTGAATCGGCATACCCTTAATATCTGTGAAAGGGGTTCTGAAATACCCAATAGGCCTATAGGTAATGTTCATAAATATCTCCTGGGGAGAATACACCGGAGAACCGGTTCTTTAACTGAATTGGAAATACGAAATCGTTTTGCATATTTAAATAGACAAAATGTAATAGAGAACAGAGGATCCGTTTGCACTCTTGACAACTTGTTGCAACAAAGCCTAAAAAACCCCGGGAAAATTCCGGGGTTTTTTCTGTAAAAAAATCAACAGGTACTGACGGTAAACATTAAAAGTCCATCTGCCATTTTGCGCCGAAGACATAAACGTCTTTTAAGTTCGGCACAAGAGCGCTGGGAAGTGGTATGGCGGAAGTTGAGACCGCATTGTTGTAGTGGAAATAGTCGAATTCCGGTACAACCTGGAAACCATCAGCAATCTTGATCGGGAAGTTGACGAACACTGTGGTCTGATCGTGATCGGTATCTTCGTAAGAGGAATTTTTCTGAGAGTCACGAGTAAAACCGGCGCCGACATTCATGGCAACCATCTGCGTCAGCGGGGTGCCAACCTGAAGGAACCCACCCCAACCATTGGTGTTATCAACACCGGTGCCACTGGCGTCCAGAGTGGCAAAGGCATTGGGACGTTCGACGATTCCGAAATTGCCGAGGTTCTGGCCGTAGTGAATCTGACTGGAAATCTTAACCGTTCCAACCATGACGGCGGCGCGTCCATAAACAAGGTAGGAATCAACGCTGCTGTCGAACTCGATGTTATTGTTCTGTTCCTTATAGGTATTGTATGCAAATCCAGCTCCAAAAGTGGAGTTTCCTACCTTGCCGTCGTAACCGATACCCATTTTCGGAATTTGATTGTACTGTACATCGGCGGCGTCAAGTTTGGCGCCGTCTTTCGTTGTGATAAAATCGATCCAGAAACCGCCAAAACTCAGTTTGACTTGCGGCAGAATACTGTCATACAGGGCTCCGAAGCCTTTGTTGCCGTTGTCAACCCCATACGCCTGTGCAGTGAACATCGTCCAAGGGGTGAAGGTCTGACCGATCAACAAGCGGCCACCGTTAAACTTATAGGTTCCGTAAAACTCACGGGTGTACAGCGAGTTTCCATCATTTGCGCCTTTAATACCCAACTCAAACTTGCCATAGAGATTCCCTTTGGTAAATTTGACTCCGAATCGGGAGTTTGGAGCCAAGTCGTTTTGTAGCGTGGTGACGTTATCGTCACCGGCTACATTTTTTGCACCATCGGACTTCTGGTTGACGTAAAAGGTATCGTACCGCAATGAGCCGTAAAATTGGGCGTCCGCGAAAGCGGGCGCAGCCATGCCCAAGCTTAATCCGGCAACACAGAGTACTTTTATCAAATTTCTCACTTCTTCCTCCTGAAAATAAAAAACCGACTTCAGTGGGGAACCATTAGGCTGCCCCGCTGTATGATTTTAGAACAACCGCAGTTGCTCTGCCTTTTTCTCTTGTACCTCCAAAGATTTCTTTTCTTCCTCCCAAATTCACCCGGTTTTTAGGACTTTGTATTCCCTAGGCACAAAATGAAGCGAACAGACGGTAAACCTCGATATCTCTTCCGCCCTCTTGATCCCTTTTGGCTTCCCTCAGCTTTCGAAGCAGAGGAAATTGTAGCCCTGCCAAGGATGCCCAGAAGATTTTCATTTTGATTCCTGAGCAGAAAGAAGGTGGAACTATGTCTATACACGACAAATTGTACTTTT
>JBJKQT010000177.1:0-16280 GCA_046705065.1 Desulfocapsaceae bacterium | reverse complement strand
TCGGAATAGATATGATTAGTCGGCGGGACAAATCAAGCGAACAGAGCCCAGACTCCTGTTGCCGAAAGTAAGGAACCACCGACAATATGCAAATAACGCCTGGCAAAATATGAGTTCAATGCGTTGTGTGCCGAAGAAGCAAATATCGAGTACATTGATACATTGAGTGCACCTAAGGCAACGAAACTTATTGCCAACAACAACAATTGTCCCATCACATGGCCTCTGCGATTTACGAATTGAGGGAGAAAAGCCATGAAGAACATGATGCTGTTTGGGTTGAGCGCAGTAACGATATAGGTCTTGGTAAACAGATGTCTTAGAGAGACGGCCTTGACTGCCTCCCATGCCTCGATCGAGCGGGCACCTGAACAAAGATGCTCAACCCCAAGATAGATAAGATAGATTCCAGCGAAAAGTTTGATAATTTCGACCCAAAAGGTCGAGGAGGCAAAGAATCCCCCCAGCCCGACAAAGGATAAGGAAAGGACGGTCGAGTGTCCTAAAACCACCGCTGCCACTAGCGGGATATTGGCACGCTTGCCGTGACTGAGTGAATAACTGATTACCGTGAGAACAGTGGGACCGGGAATGACGAGCAGAATCGTCGAGGCGGCAAGAAATGCACCATAGGTTTGCAGTTGCATGATTTCCATCGTTTCTCATAGCCTATGTGAATGATTTTTTGCAGGCTGACTTTTGTGAAGATGAAAACCGATGATTTTTCGATTTCCTGGAAACAGCTATCAGTTGCCCCTATTATCAACCGATTTAAGTCCGAAACATTGCAAGCTTTCGCAACCTAACTGGGAAAGTGCTTCGTTTTTGTTGCGAAATTATGCAGTCTTTATACCTGCGGAAAAGGAAATGACCCTTTGCAGAACAAGTACGTTGTTCTCGTTTAAGTCTCGCGCCGAAACATTTGAGAACCAAGGCGCAGAGGCGCAAAATGAGAATCGCTTAGTCAAGCGTCGGAAAAACAAAATCTTCCAGGATGATTTAGAGGCAAGAATACCACGCGGCACACAACATTTTCCTTACATTCATTGTTAGCAATAGGTGTTTTAGAACAGAGGACACTAACGGCATGGCCAACTCTTCCAGAACGGATACAAGCCGGAACTTTGCCGGGAAGAGCTCTATTGGCGGGAGCTGGTGCACTGCATAACCTGACGGCAGTGTGCTATGCCGTAAAGTGAGGAGGACAGGCAACGAATGAGGACGGTTATAACGACGAAGAATAGGATTTTATTATTTAAGGATGTCCCCAAGAACGTACGTATATAGATGAAAAAGGGGCAGATCTTTGCTAAACTCTTTTTCTAAATTTAAACCATGCAAAAATTTGCCCCTTGGCTAAAAACATCTCAGGAATGAGGAGAAGGTCCCTCAACCAAGGCTCTTAATTTCCGTGGAGAATAGAGGGCGAGTTCTTCTTTGTCGGTATCGGAAAAACCGAAGTCCTGTGCCGTCTCCTTGGGATCGGCTAGAAATCTTTCTCGAATCGTCTCATTATTTGTTGCCATACTGATGAGTCGTACGAAGTTTGTATTGGGGTTGTAGCAGCACATATGTACCTCCTGTTATATTTGAGGCCGCTTTGAAAATTGTTTTTTCGTCCGATCGCTTCGTTATGCTCAAAATTTTATCCTCGAAATATCAATTCGATGTCTGCGGTAAAATTTTTCGCATTCCTTGACCTTGAACGAAAAATCGATTTTTTCAAGGCACTCTTCACAGTCATGAGAGCAACTCCCGTCGAACATTGAATTCTTGAAATTTTCCCGAGATATACATCACTTAAGAAACCTCAATCGGGAACATCTAATACACTATAATGTAACCACCCTTTGGTTTTACGCAGCCGCAATTAAAAAAGATCAACGATCTATGGTGAGGTCATAACGGCAGTGGAACAGATTTTTAGTTGATTCTTATTTTCCACCTATGGCTTTCTTTCATAATCACTTGCACAGAGGGGCACTTGGTTACGGCAGCAGCATTGAGATACGAAAGCCGAAAGCTAAAGAGGCAGACTCTCCAAATCACAAACAGCCTCCATCAGGATACCCCGACGTTTATTCACCAAAAATATTAACATTTGGTTGGTTCGAGATATTTGAACGTGCAAACAGTAGAGTTTTGGTTTATGGAATGAGTGACCCACAACCTCAAATGCTTCCCCATGCCTGACGTTGGGTATAAGCCGAAACATGTTGTGGGTGGGAAACGGCCGCAAGGCTATGAATCGTTGGCATGGAGGTGATGTATGGACCGTTTGCTCATTGGAAAAGGCGAAAAGGAAGTTCATCTGCTCGCCAAATACGGGAACCGTCACGGCCTGATTGCGGGAGCAACCGGCAGCGGCAAGACCATTTCGCTCATGGTATTGGCTGAGGGTTTTTCACGTCTTGGCGTACCGGTGTTTATGGCCGATGTAAAAGGCGATATCGCAGGCCTGGCCATGGCCGGAGTATCCAACCCGAAGATCCGGCAGCGCGTCGCCGATATCGGCATTGAGGGTTTCATTCATGAGGCAAACCCGGTCTTATTCTGGGACATCTACGGTCGGACCGGTCATCCGGTGCGAACCACAATCAGCGAGATCGGACCGACCCTGCTTGGCAGGATACTCGAACTCAACGACACCCAAATCGGAATCCTTGAAATTGTCTTTAAAATAGCGGACGATCAGGGCCTGTTGCTGCTCGATCTTGATGACCTTCGCGGCCTCCTCGGTTTTGTCGCCGATAACCGTAAAGAAATCTCATCGCACTATGGGCTCATCAGCACGCAATCGGTCGCTGCCATTCAACGCGCCGTTTTGACTCTGGAACGCGCAGGAGGGGAAGCATTCCTCGGCGAACCTGCCCTGGAGCTTGCCGATCTGATGCGCACAGATCTCAGCGGACGCGGTATCATCAACATCCTGGCCGCAGACCAACTTATCTTGAATCCACGATTGTACTCGAGTTTTCTTTTATGGCTCCTGTCAGAGCTGTTTGAGAATCTGCCGGAGGTGGGTGACCTCGAGAAACCGAAACTGGTTTTTTTCTTCGATGAGTCCCATCTGCTTTTCGATGATGTCCCCCCGATGCTGCGTCAACGAGTCGAACAGGTGGTGCGGATCATCCGATCAAAAGGAGTGGGGGTATACTTCTGCTCGCAATTCCCCGATGACGTGCCGGATGAAATACTAGGCCAGTTGGGAAACCGGATTCAACACGCCCTGCGTGCGTACACACCTCGAGATCAGAAAGCGGTAAAGACAGCCGCTGAAACGTTTGTAGCCAACCCCAAGCTTGACGTTGCCGAGGCCATCTCCCAGCTCGCCGTCGGTGAAGCATTGGTTTCCACACTTCAGGAAAAAGGCGTACCAATGCCGGTAGAGCGCACCCTGATCTGTCCGCCGCGCTGTCGAATGGGGGCAATCACTCCGGAAGAGAGAGCGATGGTGAGGGCCCGCAGCCCTCTAGGCGATAAATACGATTCGCCGATTAACCGTGAGTCAGCCTATGAAATCTTGAACCGGCGTGCTTTGCAGCACGAAGAAACCAAGCCGCCGCCCCATCAAAACGAGACAGAAGAACCGTCAAAAGGCCAGGGAGGTTTGGGCGATTTTTTGTGGGGCAACAAACGTCGTCAGGGCATACTGGAAACCATGGCCAAGCAGGCGGCACGCACTATTGGAAGCCAGATCGGCCGCCAGATTTTGCGTGGCGTGCTCGGCGGTATACTGGGCGGGACACGCCGGCGTTAAGGCCTTGTCAATAAGCTCTGCCGATAGGAACGTCACCAAACAAAGCCGGAATAAAGGAAAGACGACTCGCGTCGCCAGAAAAAAATTTATCCTTGAAATAATCCCTTCTATGTCTTTGATAAAATTTTTCCTGGCGCCTTATTTTAACACGAATCTAATTTTTCGAGGTAATCATTAGTTGTTTGAATGCAGATCGTTTCCGGCGTATAGGTTTTCTGCGGGATACCTTCTCAGAGGATTTTATTTCGCCCACAGGAGCTTTTTCATGATCAATTATTTTTTTTTGGAAAACAATGTTGTCAAACTGGCAGGTGACAATGCGGAACCTGACGTTTCGAATGTATTCTGGGTTGATCTTATCAATCCGACAAATGACGAAAAACAAAGAATTGAAAAAGATTTTAATGTCGAATTGTTCACCAAACAAGAAAGAGAGGAGATTGAAAGCAGCTCCAAATATGTCGAGACATCCGAAGAAATCGGTATCAACCTTAATTTTCTGATTCAAGATGGCGACAACTTCCATAAGGAACCTGTCTCTTTCATCATCAAAGACAAGATTCTCGTCACTCAGAGAAACCATGAATACAAATCATTTTCCGAGACCTATCGAAAATTGCGGGTGATAAAACCTGCCGACGGAGATGATGTTTTTCTAACAATACTTGAAACACGTATTGATTATGATGCTGATCTCATTGAAAGCATTACTGATAAAATTTCTGCGATCAGCAAAAAAATGACAGCCGATCAGACCACCGACAGGGACGTGTTGTTAAAAATTACGGCTTTGCAGGAGTCTACAATTACCATCCGGGAAAATATTATCGAGAAACAACGGATTCTCTCTTCCATGTTGAAGAGCAAATTGTTTCCCAAAGAGGATTATGAAAATATGCGGATCATGATAAAGGATGTGGGGTCACTCCTTGATCATACTTCGTTTAATTTTGAGAGGCTTGAATTTTTGCAAAACACTTTCCTTGGTTTGGTGGATATTGAACAAAACAGGGTAATAAAAATTTTTACAGTTGTTACGGTAATTTTCATGCCTCCTACACTTATTGCAAGCGCGTACGGCATGAATTTTGAATTCATGCCGGAATTGAGGATGGTTTGGGGATACCCGTTTGCAATTGTAATAATGTTCCTTTCTTCTGCCTTGACCTTACTGTTTTTCAAGAGGAAAAAATGGTTATAGGTCTAAGGAGGCGCACCAAACCCGACAAGAAATTCCATTGAATCCAAAAAGCACTGCCGGATTGAGTTGGCCACATTCTCTCACGCCGACACAACCGATATGTTATGCCGGCGTGATTCATTCCCGAAAGAACAGAGATATTTTTCCATCACCTTTACATTTCTGCGATCCCAGATGATTGGCTTGGCAGCCGACTCAGTTCATGGGAAATCCGAACATGCTTGGCGCCGGCTATCCGCTTATCCTTTTCCCGGCGTCAGGCCCTGGAGATTGGTCAAAAATCTCCTCAACCGTTATTTTCGCTATATATTTGGGCTCGGGAAGAGCTTTCGGCGCTTTTTTCAGATCATCTTTGATCTTTTCAAACAACGGTCCTGCGTCTATCAATTCCGCTTTTCCTTTGAACTGATAGCCCTTGAACTGTTCCTGATCGATCAAGGTTACCGCAACCTTCGGATTTTTCAGTAGGTTCTCTCTTGTTTTCAAGGAAAACAGATCGGCAAAAACAAGGGTTTGATCGTCCAGTACTCGAATCGTACCCTTTGGCGTAACGTTGGGCATCCCTTCAGGGCCGGCCGTTGCCACCCAACCGAGCTTTCCATTTACAAAATTCTGTAGATCCGGAGAAATCTTTGCAACCATTTCGGTCCTCCTGTTAGAAATAAGTTGAAGGCACCATGAAAATTGCCTTTTACACCAGGCCATCGTTTTAACAACAGTTTCATTTTTCATGATGACTTGCAGTGATACTCGGTGCCGCTGCGAACACCCCGTCTTGTCAGGCGCTCTGATCTGACGACACTCTCCGCCTCCTTACTTCGGCTCGTGAAAGATACCCCGGTTATAAAGGCTTTTTCCGTAGCATTGGCTACAAACAAAGATTTTTTTGTTCTATGCAACTGACGCGGTCTTCTTATAAATTCTGTTTCCTGTAGCCGATGCTACAATTGGAATCTGCTGTTCATGCTAATCCTTTTTGCAACCCAACGAACTTCTATTTTGGGAGAACTTCATGAAAAAAAAGGGTATAGCTAAATCAGGCAGTCCAATAATCGGCAAGCCGGAAATTCCCAGCGGTCCGATAAACCGTCTGTATCCTAAGACCTTGTCTGCTGCAACCAACAACGGAGCAAAATTTTATGAGTTGCCTCTGTACTCAAATAGCCGGAAAAGATATCGACCTCTCACCTATATGCATCGGCCATTTCTGGTTATTCAAGGATCTTGGCACAAAAGAACTCGAAGCGCTGAGTCATGATGCGCAACGTAGGAAGATGACCAAGGGGGACATCCTTTTTCATCAAGGGGATCAAGCAGATGAAATGTTTCTTATAAAAGGCGGCCGGATAAAGCTCTCGAAAATATTCGAGGATGGCAGGGAAGTGACCCTTGATATCCGCAAGGCGGGAGATTTCGTAGGAGAGAGCATGTTTTCCGATAAAATCAGATATCCGGTGAGTGCCGTTTGCCTTCAGGATACCTTGACCTGCGGATTCAACAGAGAGCAATTTGAAGAGTTAATCATCCGGCATCCCGATATCGGGTTAAAAATCATTCAAAACCTGAGCGAGAGAATTTCCTGGCTCACCGAAAGGGTAGGCGACTTCACCATTTCAAATATCGAAGAGAGGCTTTTTAGCGTTCTTTGCAATGTTGCCCAGAAACACGGGGATAAAAGCCCTCAGGGATTTATCATCCAGTTTCCCTTAACCCATGAGGATTTGAGTTTTCTAACGGGAGCGCACCGTGTCAGCATCACCCGTGCTATGAAAGGACTACGCAAGGCAGGAAAAATCATGCTCCACGGCAAGACACTCATTCTCCCTTCCTTAACTATTGCTTGAAAATCCTTCGCCACAAAAATCTCCAGCTTTTCCGTACCCCGTGCGCCAAGTCTGCGGAGTCAGCAACCTGACGGGATGCGGACCATCGCGAACTTTATTAAGGAAACCTTGAAAATTGCCTTCTCGCCCAATCTCTGGGTTGCGAGGCAATATTTTATCCCCGGAATATCCACTATATACCTCTGGTAAAATATTTCCACGCGCCTTGATCTTGAACGAAAAATCGAATTTTTCAAGGTGGCCCTAAAGTAATTTTCGGCATTTATTTTGCCAACGTTTTATATTTGCCTGTAGGAGTCTGTGGGATTATAGCAATTTTTTCTCAGATCGAGGCAAATTCGAAAGGCTCCTGGTGATCGACAAATCATGCCTGCTCTAAAGATTCTCAAGGACATGTCAAAAAAAGAATTTTTTCAAAAAGGGTGCCGCCATGCCTGAATTACCGGATTTAGAAGCCTATGCCGAAAATCTCAGGAAAATGCTTTCAGGGAAAGCAGTTCGTTCAGCATTGGTCTTCAATCGGGGAAAGTCCAACGTCGATACCAAAGAACTGAACGCTGCTCTTGCATCGGCAAAGATCGCAGCCGTCGCCAGAAACGGCAAAGAAATGTTCTTTTCATTCGATAATGGCCGGGTTTTAAGTGTTCATTTGATGCTTGAAGGGAAATTTCACGTTACCGGAGATATAAACGATGTCTCATTTAAGATTTTCGGTTTGCAACTTGACGGCAATTATCTGGTTGTAACCGATCCCAAGGGCTGGGCAAAAATAACTTTGGATCCGCAACCGCAAACCTCTCCGGATGCTCTTTCACCTGATTTTTCTTTTGAGTACTTATGGGCCAAATTAAATGAGAAGAAATCCAAGAACATAAAATCGTTATTGATTGACCAGTCAATTGTCAGAGGAATCGGGAATGCCTACGTAGACGAGATTTTATGGGAAGCTAAAGTCTCCCCCGACTCCAGAACCGGAGCAATCCCCATTGAAACTGCAAAAAAAATATATAATTCCGCTCTCTTGGTGTTGAAGAGATCAGTGAATGAAATCCTCCGGATCGACCCTGATGTGATACATGGTGAAATACGCGATTTCATGCGAGTTCATAACAAAAAAAGATCGACATGTCCGCATGGCTTCCACATCCATACGAAAAGAATTGCCTCTAAGATCACATATTACACGGATGAGCAAGTGGTCTATTCTTAGGCTTCGGCAAACGCCTCAATGCCGGCCGAAATATTCGGGTTCACCGCCCGCCTTCCACTTTATGTTGCATCCCATGCTCGGTCGTTGCTCGGCAGGGATTTTCTTGCCCGCCACAAGGTTCTTGATTGCACCGGTGAGGTCCTCGCCTGTAACGGCCTTGTCGTTTCCCGGCCTTGCACTGTCGAATTGTCCGCGATAGACCAGCTTTTTATGGTTGTCGAACAGGAAGAAATCGGGAGTGCAGGCCGCACGGTATGCCTTGGCCACGTTTTGTTCTTCATCAATCAGATAAGGAAAGCTAAATGAGCATTCCTTGGCAGCCAGTGCCATCTTGTCGGGAGAATCGTCCGGATACGCGGTGAAATCATTGCTGTTTATGGCCACTACGGTGATTCCCTGCTCTTGGTAGCTGATCACTTTTTCCACTAGTTTTTCGCGAATATGCAAAACGTAGGGACAGTGGTTGCACATGAAAATGACCAGCAGCCCTTTGTCGATGGTCTGCTTTTTTAATGAATACATCTCACCGGTGGGCGCGGGAAGGTCAAAATCAGGGGCATCGGTACCAAGCTCGAGCATTGTCGAAGGTGTGAGTGACATAAGAAGTCTCCTTTTTGAATTTTTAAGGTGGAAAACTTCATCATCCGCCTATAACAATCAGCACTGCACACCGGCAATTCCCGGTTCTCTTTGCCTTGCCGCACTGCACAGTCGGATGGCAACGTTAAACGCCCAAATATTGCAGGATGCTCTCTGCAGCCGTCCGGCCCTCGGCGATCGCGGTGACCACGAGATCGGAGCCACGGACCGCATCACCGCCGGCAAAGACCTTGTCAACGGAGGTTCGGAAAGGAAATTCGCTTAAGACCGGTGCCTGGATAAGCTTGTTGTCAGACAGGATCACACCGTTTTCCGTGAGCCATTCGGGAGGACTCGGTTTGAAACCGAAGGCCATGATCACGGCATCGGCATCAAGGACCGCCTCGCTTCCGGCGATGGTCTCTGGACTCCGGCGGCCTCGCTCATCGGGCTCACCCAATCGTGTCGTTACCACCCTGACTCCCGCAACCTTGCCGCTTTTGTCCACTACTATTTCCAAGGGTTGGAGGTTCCAGAAAAAGCGGACCAGCTCGTCTTCGGCATTCTTCACCTCGCGTGCCGAGCCAGGCATATTGGCCCGATCCCGGCGGTAGGCACAGGCCACGTCCAGCGCACCCTGACGGATCGCTGTCCGCAGGCAGTCCATGGCGGTATCGCCGCCGCCCAGGACCACTACTCGTTTACCGGCAAGATCCACGTAAGGATAACGCTTTCGCCGCAGCCCCATCAGCCGGTCGGTGTTGGCAATGAGATAGTCCAGAGCATGATGGACTCCGGGGGCATCTTCATTTTTCAGCCCGGCCCGAAGGGGTGCATAGGTGCCTATGCCGATAAATACCGCATCGTAGTCGGCCAGGAGATCGTTAAAAGCAACGTCTTTTCCGACCTCCGTATCAAGTCGGAACTCGATGCCCATCTCGGTAAAGATCTTTCGCCGCAGCTCCAGGAGCCGTTTTTCCAGCTTGAAGGCGGGAATGCCGAAGGTCAAAAGGCCGCCGATTTCCGGATGTCTATCATACACAACCGGTTTGACCCCGTTTCGTATCAACACATCGGCACAGCCGAGACCAGCGGGGCCCGCACCGATCACCGCCACCCTTTTTCCGGTGGACACCACCTTAGAAAGATCGGGACGCCAGCCCATTTCAAAGGCGGTATCGACAATATAGCGTTCGATGTTGCCGATGGTCACAGCACCGAAATCGTCATTCAATGTGCAGGCCCCTTCACATAACCTGTCCTGGGGACAGACCCGGCCGCAGATTTCCGGCAGACTGTTGGTCTGGTGACAGAGTTCCGCCGCCTCGATGATGCGTCCCTCGTCAGCCAGCCGCAGCCAGTCGGGAATATAGTTATGGACGGGACATTTCCATTCGCAATACGGGTTGCCGCAATCGATGCAGCGATCCGCCTGCATCTGCATCTGCTTTTCCTGAAAGGGATTGTATATTTCCACAAACTCGTGCCGCCGCCGGTTGATCCCTTTTTTCTGAGGATCCACCCGCTCGACTTCGATAAACTGGAATAGATTCCGACTCATACTATCCTCCCTGTTAATACACCACAGCCAAGGTTTCTTCCGGCGAATTCCCGCGATGTCCGAGCAGTGCGGCAACATCCGAGGTTTTCGGTTTGACCAGTTTAAACCTATCGACATAGTACTCGTCAAAGCCGGTCAAAATCCTTTCCGCCCACATGCTGCCCGTTTCCTGACAATGGGCATCGATGATCCCTCTGAGATGTTCCATCAACACTTCCCGGCCGGTAAGCGTCAAAATCTCCACCAGCTCCGGATTAAGACGCGAGGCCAGGGCTCCTGATCCATCGAGGACATAGGCGAATCCACCGGTCATGCCCGCTCCGAAGTTGACTCCGGTCTCGCCTAGAACGGTGACGATACCTCCCGTCATATATTCGCAGCCGTTATCACCAATGCCTTCGACCACGGCCTGCGCTCCGGAGTTTCGCACGGCAAAACGCTCCCCTGCCCGCCCCGCCACGTACAACCGGCCTCCAGTGGCACCATACAGACACGTGTTGCCGACGATGACCGCCTCGTGGCTCTCATAGGCCACACCGAGCGGCGGCCTGATGACCAGTTTGCCGCCGGCCATGCCTTTGCCCACATAGTCGTTGGCGTCGCCCGTTAACACCATATTCAATCCGCCGGCATTCCACGCGCCGAAGCTCTGGCCCGCGGTGCCGTTGAACAGCAGATGAATCGGCTTGCCTTCCATCCCCCTATTGCCGTGTTTGGCAGCTATCCTCCCGGAAAGGCGTGCCCCCACTGTCCGGTCGGTATTGTGAATGGTGAAGCTGCCGCCGCCTCCCGAAGAATTCTCCACAGCCTCGGCGAATCGCTTATCGATCTCGAGATTCAGATAACCCGGATCAGCCGGGGAATTGCTGTCCCGGAAAAATAGCGTCGTGGCGGCTGAAGGAGTGACCGTCGCCAGAATCGGGGCAAGATTCAGCTTTCGCTGTTTCGGCGTTATTCCTTCAATCCCTTCGAGCAGGTCGGTCCGGCCGATCAGATCGGTGAGCCTTTTCACTCCCAGCTCAGCCATGAGCATTCTCGTCTCTTGCACAATAAAGCGGAAATAGTTCATGACCATATCCGGGACTCCTGCAAAGTATTCCTTTCGCAGTGTCTCATCCTGGGTGGCCACTCCGGTGGCGCAATTGTTCAGATGGCAAATCCGCAGATATTTGCAGCCCAGGGCAATGAGCGGGCCGGTGCCGAAGCCGAAGCTTTCAGCACCCAGGATCGCCGCCTTGACGATATCCAGACCGGTCTTCAAGCCGCCGTCCACCTGGAGCCGCACCTTGTGGCGCAAGCCGTTGACCACCAGGGCCTGCTGGGTCTCGGCCAATCCCAGCTCCCACGGACTTCCGGCATATTTGACCGATGTGAGCGGGCTTGCTCCGGTCCCGCCGTCGTAGCCCGCGATTGTAATGAGATCCGCATAGCCTTTGGCGACCCCGGTCGCGATGGTGCCGACCCCCGGTTCGGAAACCAGTTTGACACTGACCAAGGCCTTGGGATTGATCTGCTTGAGATCGAAGATGAGCTGGGCCAAATCTTCGATGGAATAGATATCGTGATGCGGCGGCGGCGAGATGAGCGTCACTCCCGGCACCGAGTAGCGCAGCGCCGCGATCTGCGCAGTCACCTTATGGCCGGGAAGCTGACCTCCCTCTCCGGGTTTGGCCCCTTGCGCCATCTTGATCTGCAGAACCTCCGCGTTCATCAGATAATGAGGAGTCACCCCGAAACGCGCCGAGGCGACCTGCTTGATCTTCGACACCCGCTCAGTGCCGAAACGGGCAGGATCCTCACCGCCTTCACCGCTGTTGGAATATCCGCCGAGCCGGTTCATGCCCATGGCCAGCGCCTCGTGCGCCTCCTGGCCCAATGCGCCGATGGACATGGCCGCGGAATCGAATCTGGGATAGAATGTCTCTGCAGCTTCCACCTCATCGAGCCCTATGGAAGCGCCGGTGCTTTTCAGACGGAGGAGATCTCTCAGGCAGGCGACGGGCCGGTTGTTGACGAGATCGGAATAGATCCGATAATCGGCAAAGTCTCCTGTTCGAACAGCCTTTTGCAGGGCCTGGACCACGTCGGGATTAAAGGCATGATATTCGCCGCCGTGAATATATTTATACAATCCGCCACGGGGCAGCGGCTTGTGAGCACGCCTCCATGCCAGATGCGCCAACTGTTCCTGGTCCTTCTGAAAATCCTCAAAACCCGCCCCTTCGATGCGGCTTGCCATCCCGTTAAAACAGACTTCGGTCACCTCGCCTGCCAGCCCCACTGCCTCAAAAAGCTGAGAACAGCGGTATGAGGCAATGGTGGATATGCCCATCTTGGAAAGAATCTTGAGCAGACCTTTGTTTATACCTTTGCGGTAATTGCGAACGGCTTGCCGAAGGTCCACAGTCAAGGAGCCTGCATTCACCAACCGGCTAAGGGTTTCGTAAACGAGATAGGGATAAACGGCAGTGGCACCCAAGGCGAACAATACGGCAAAGTGGTGCGAATCCCGCACACCGGCCGTCTCGACGATAATGTTGGCATCGCAACGCCTCTTGTTTGCAACCAGCTCCCGCTGCACAGCTCCCACGGCCATGGCTGCCGGAATCGGCAGCGTCCCTTCAGAAATCGCGCGATCGGAGAGCACCAGTAGGACCGCCCCGTTTTCGGTCTCCTGAATAACCCGGGCGCAGAGGTCTTCAACAGCCGTGCGCAGCCCGGTCTCTTTCGGATAATTGAGGTTGAATACGACATGCTTATAGTGGGTCTGGTCCAACTGCAGGAGCTGCTGCATATCGCTGCCCACCAAAACCGGCGACGGAAACATCACACGGTAGGCATGACCCTTTGTCTCGTCGAAAACGTTCTGCTCCTTCCCAATGCAGGTGGCAAGGGACATGACATGGCGTTCGCGCAGTGGATCGATGGGCGGGTTGGTCACCTGGGCGAACATCTGGCGGAAATAATCGTAAATGCTCCGTACCCGGCTGGACAGAACCGCCATGGGAACATCGTCGCCCATTGAAGATACAGGTTCCTGGCTGGTCTCACCCAGCACCTGTATCATTTGCTCCACTTCTTCGTTGCTGTAGCCGAAGAGCTTCTGATAGACAAGCAGCCTGTCGTCATCCATTGATCCCGTCCCCGCAGACAGGGTGTCGTCGTCATCGAAGGAAAGCAGGTTCCGGCAGCAGGTATCCATCCACGTTTTATACGGGTGGCGGCTCTTGAGTTCCCTATCGATTTCCCAGGAGGTCCACCGTTTGCCGGTAAGGGTATCGACCACCAGAAGTTCTCCCGGACCCACCCTGCCCTTTTCCAGGACCTCGTCGGCCTCGTAATCCCAGATCCCGATTTCGGAGGCCAGTGTGATGATTTTATCCTTGGTCACGACATACCTCGCCGGTCTCAGCCCGTTGCGATCAAGACCGCAGGCGGCAAAACGGCCGTCACTCATGACAATGCCGGCAGGTCCGTCCCAGGGCTCCATATGCATGGAGTTGAAGTCGTAAAAGGCACGGAGGTCCTCGTCCATATCCGGATGGTTTTGCCAGGCCGGAGGAATGAGCAGTCTGAAAGCGCGAAAAAGGTCCATTCCCCCCGCTAAAAGCAGCTCGAGCATATTGTCCAACGCCGAGGAGTCCGAACCGGTATCGTTGACAAACGGCGCGGCCTCCGCCATATCGGGCAGAAGAGGCGAGTGGAATTTATACGAGCGAGACCTTGCCCATTGCCGGTTGCCGGTGATGGTATTGATCTCACCGTTATGAGCGAGATAACGAAAAGGATGGGCCAGAGCCCACTTGGGCAGGGTGTTGGTGGAATAGCGCTGATGAAAGAGGCAGATGGCCGACTGCATCCGGATATCGGCAAGGTCCGGATAAAAACCGGTCAGATCCACAGGCCGGCAAAGCCCTTTATAGACGATGACCAGGTTGGAGAGACTGGCGATATAAAAATCGGGATCGCCGGTGATTCTTTTTTCCACCCGCCGCTTCACCATGTAGAGTCGGCGTTCCAAGTCTTTGGAGCCCCAGCCGAACGGTCCATTGAACAGCACCTGGGCAATTTCCGGCATGTTGTTCCGGGCGACCTCCCCCAACACGTCAGGATCAACCGGCACCGGCCGCCACCCCTCCACGGACAGCGTTTCTCTCTCCAGTTCCTCTTCGATGATCTCGATGGCAACCCGAGCCTTTTCCGGTTCACGGCTGAGAAACACCATCCCGACCCCATATCTGCCGCCGAGGTTCCAGCCCTCCTCTTTGGCAATCGCTCTGAAAAAGCCGTCGGGCTTCTGCAGAAGCAGGCCGCAACCGTCTCCGGTTCTGCCGTCCGCGGCAATCCCGCCGCGATGCGTCATTCGCGAAAGGGAAAATATCGCGGTGCGGATCAGCTTGTGGCTGATCTCACCTTCCAGATGCGCAATGAGTCCGAAACCGCAATTCTCTCTTTCTTGTTCCCGGTTATACAACGCCATCGCATCCTCTTTCATATTAGGATATTCTTACTGTTTCAACTACCCACTGAGAAAACGAAGTCGAAACGCCCTTTTGGCTCTGGACCACATCGGCGAGGCTACGTCATCTTTGTTTTTTGAAAATATATCCCTTTCACAAAAACTATCATCTGAGATACCGGCAAATTCTCCATCGGCTTGTCGATACGGAAGAAACACCCATGTACAGGAAAGAGGCGTCCGCCGGGGATCGGATACAGGCAAGCATATCGGCTTCGTTTTTATTCACATTTTATATATGTAGATATCAAGGCCTATGCATGCAAGGACAAAATGGAGAACTTTTCTCAGTTACGTGAATCATTTCCTCTTGAGCATCGTTGGATCATCCGAAGACACAAATCAGGTCAACCCCCTTGCCTGAGCAGAAGAATATCGTATTCCCCTTGCCATTTGTCCATAATTGTGATCCCATCCTACCATAGGAACGAATTACTCAGGCAGCCTACCGCCGAGGCGTAGCAATCGGGTGGTACGTTGACATGAAGTTTGATGCATTCGTTTGTTTCCCATTGAAGCAAATATAAAAAAAGAGCAGGAGGACACGATGGATCCCGTGATTCACTTTGAAATGGCGTACGATAACGGTGAGCGAATGGCTGCATTTTATTCGTCGGTATTCGGTTGGCAAACCGAAATGATGGGTGAGAAAATGGGTGACTACATTCTTGCTACAACCACCGAGTCGGATAAAAACGGTCCCAAAACCCCCGGCGCCATTAACGGCGGGCTGTATCCGAACAAACCCGAATGTCCACCGCAGTCTCCTTCCATTGTTATTTCGGTGAGCAATATCAATGAATCAATGCGAAAAGTAAAGCAAGCAGGCGGAAAAATACTCGGAGATCCCATGGAGATTCCCGGGATCGGTCAGTATGTTTCGTTCATCGACACGGAAGGCAATCGCGTCAGCATGCTACAACCCACTGCAGGCAATAATCGGGGCATCCGCTGAAATAGAAACAAAGAAAAAATGAAAACCTGACCAAAATGGGAAAAGGCGTCTTTGAGGGGCATCCTCTCAGGGCCTGGACTGATGAGAAATGCCGGCCAGCGGGGAAAGCCCCTTGCATCTCTTCGACAAACAATAAATTATAAATAACGCCTGAGCCTTTTGCAAAATGAGGATTTTTGTTCAAAATCAAGGCAAGCGAAAAATTTTACCGCAGGCATATAATTGATATTCCGAGGATAAAATTTTGAGCATAACGCAGAGTTTGGACGAAAAGGCCTTTTTGCAAGTGGCTCGTCTAATATCGGATTTGAAACCCTTTACGTATTGAGCATGACGCTGGTGGCCTTGATCACCACTTGAGCTTCCTTGCCGGGAGCCAAGCCCAGCCGCTCAGCGGAGCTGGCCGTGATCACCGACACAACATCCACACCATCGGCGATTTCCAAAATGACTTCTGCCATAACCTGCCCTTTTTTAATCTCTTTAACCTTTCCTTTGAGTTGATTCCTCGCACTTAGGGCCATATTTCACCTCCTCTTTTAATGTATGTTTCGGCAACTCCGAAAACTACAGGTTTAAAAGAAAGATTGTACCTGACCGGTTTCGAGTCAAGAAATTGCTTACTGGGCGGTGATTTTTTGGAAACGATAT
>JBJKQT010000176.1:0-3130 GCA_046705065.1 Desulfocapsaceae bacterium | reverse complement strand
AAAACGTTTATGTCGTTGAATCATTGGACTCTTTTTCTGTTAAAGTTTAATTTCCTTATGAAGTAAAGAAAAGTGGATAAAATGGTACAGATGCCTGTTGAGATATCTTAAGTAACAAGGTACATTCATAACTACTGCAATGGACGAGAAAAACTCCTCACTTTTAGAACAGATGAGAGAGTGAATTGCAAGAAAAATTAGACAGTCATCGATTGCAGTTGGAAATTATTTCACTCCAATTGATTATTTTTCCGTTCGTATAGCCATTTTTTGCCATGCTTAAAAAATTATTTTTCTTTTTCATTGTCCTCAGCATCCTGAGTTGTGCCGCTGGTGCGGGGGTTCTTTATTGGCTTGTTGTTCTGCATCCCGGCAAGGAGATAGAGCCGGAAAATATTCATCGAATCTTAGGGAAAGAAAGTCCGGTTTTCTATAGCGATGGGAAAACCCGGCTTGGAGTTTTCTTTGATGAAGCTCATCGTCAATACGTTCCGTTCAACCGTATACCCAAAGATTTTGTCAATGCCCTGGTGGCTGCTGAAGACGAGAAATTTTTCAGCCATTTCGGTTTCGATCCGGTTGGGATTATTCGGGCGGCCATCAAAAACCTGATAGCTGGAAAAGTTGTGCAAGGGGGAAGCACCCTTACCCAGCAGACCGCGAAGAATCTTTTCAAAAGAACGGAGAGATCGTTCTCCGCCAAATTGAAAGAGCTGCTCTATGCCTTGCGTCTTGAGCATCGTTATTCCAAGCAGAAGATATTCGAATTCTATGCCAACCAGTTTTACGTAAGCGGAAACGCTCTCGGATTGGGCGTTGCAGCCCGGTATTATTTCAACAAACTTCCTGAAGATCTCTCACTAGTCGAATGTGCCTTTATTGCCGGGAGCGTCAAGCGACCTAACTATTATAACCCGTTCATTCAGAAGACGGAAAAAGGTGCCGAACTAGCCAGGAAAAGGGCAAAAAACCGAGCCGACTATGTTCTGGGCAAGATGTTCGAATTGAAAATGATCGACAAGAGCCAATATCAGAAGGCCATGGCCCAGGATATTGATTTCAATAAAGGCAAGGTCGGGTACTCACTTGACTATGTCATGGAGATCGTGAGAGAAGCTGTGTCCTCTTCCGAAGTTTTAGATGCACTGGCCGCCCACAATATCACCAATCTTGCCACTTCGGGGGTCCATATCATCACCACGGTCGACAAAAATCTTCAGGGACGAACGCTGTATGCTCTTCGGCATGAACTTTCCCGGCTCGATGTCCGTTTGCGAGGGTACGAGCGCGACGAGGTGCAACAAGAATTGCAGAAGATCGATTACGAAGGGGACAAGACAATTAGGGAAAGGGCGTTTCTTCCCGGCACGGTATCCAAAATTTCTGCGGATGGCAATGACATCGCTGTACATGTAACCTTCGACGGCAGGTTGGGAAGCGGCATTATTGATCGGGAAGGTCTGGAGAATATTGTTGATGCGAGGGCAAAATGGCAGCATCAGGCTTGGGCAAAGGCAAGTCAAAAAGATTATATTTCATTGCTCGGGCAGATAAGACCTGGAGATCGAATTTGGGTTAGTATCCGTTCATTGGAACCTGAAGGGAAGATCCTTTTGGATCTTGAAAAGTATCCCGAGGTTGAAGGTGGGACGCTGATCATGAAAGACGGACAGATCAAAGCTGTGGCCGGTGGCGTCGAAAATAGATTTTACAACCGGGCATTTTATGCCAAGAGAACCATGGGATCCTCGTTTAAACCTTTTGTCTTTGCTGCCGCTCTTCAATTAGGCTGGAACACCATCGATCCACTGGCAAATTATCGAGATGTATTCGTTTTTCAAGGCCAACCGTATTTTCCCAGACCGGATCATATATCACCATTTGATTATGTTTCCATGAGTTGGGCCGGAGTTGAGTCGGAAAACCTTGCGGCCGTCTGGCTAACATACCACCTCTGTGACAAACTCAATGAAAGCCAATTCAAAGAGGTAGCCGCTCACGTTGGACTGGCTCCGCAGGTGACGTCTGGTGGGGAACAGGAATCCTACGATGCCTATAAGACAAGGATCAGGGATAAGTACGGAATAGTGATTACCGATGATTCCTTGCATCAGGCGGCTTTTTACAGTGCCCTTGCCAATAGTGAAGCCGATTTTATCTTTGAAAATAGATTGGACGATTATAAGCAGTTGAAAAAACTACACTATGGCAAAGGGTTTGACCAGTTTAAAGCTCAGATCGAATCCGAATTGAACAACGGGAGGATATCGGGTTCCGAGAGAAGGGAAATGCAATTGCGGGAAAAAATCCTTAGCAAAAGCTTTCTTTCCCTGCAGATTTTGAAAAAGGAATTGGATAGATACAGGCTGGAAATTGACGGCACTCCGTCTGCTGCCAATACGGGAAACGTCTCCGAGGATGCTTTTTCGAGCGTTGGGCAGCCTCCAATGAATGGTGTTTTGTGTTATGACAGATTCCATGATCGTTACAGTTATGAGTTGAAAACAGATATTCCGGTCGACATGGTCCCGGTTAATGCTTACAATTTCGCCCAATACGTCCGAAATATGGATGAAGCGGGGAAAAAGAAATTCTGGGATAATGTTTACATTCAATCAACCGTCAGCCTGGCTGGCTTCAATATGCTGGAAAGCCAGATGGAACTCGAGTTGGCTCGGTTGCAGAAGTTACCGCCGTACAGTCTTGACGTCCTCTCGTCGGTGAAGGATTTCCGGGTTTTGGTAGGACTTAAGTATCTAATTAATTTTGCGAAAGAACTTGGTGTCAAAAGCGATCTTGATCCCGTCCTATCTTTCCCATTGGGCTCCAATGTCGTCACTCTTCTCGAGGCAACAAGGATGTACGAAGGTTTGGTTACCGGCAAGGTTTCTTTGTATGGAGAACAAAATGAGGACAATGGCGATGTGTTGACGATCATCGATCGAATTGAAGATACCAACGGCGAAGTACTCTATAAACCGAAAAAGACAGTGACCCAATCCTTAGCGCCTGAGACATCACTTGCCATTGGAGACGTCCTTGAAAACGTAATTAAATTCGGAACAGGAAGATATGCCGATAAAAATGTGAGGATGGTCGGAAAGGACGGCAAACCCATTGACTTGCCTGT
>JBJKQT010000175.1:0-13924 GCA_046705065.1 Desulfocapsaceae bacterium | reverse complement strand
GGGTGCAAAATACACATTGGTTCCCGGGATGACTACCAGTTCAGGAGGATAGGCATAACCGATCGGAGGAGGGGCCGGAATACCAATGTTTACTGAAATGTTGGCAGCGGCAACCATGACGCCTCCTACCGGCGCCATATGCAACCGCTCTCCGGCAAAGCTCTGACTCGTTACTCCTGCCGTAGCGAAAACTATCGCCCCGACCGCCACGATAAATGATCGTTTAAACTTCATGAGGTAATCTCCTTAAATGTGTAGGTGTCGGATTCATTGCTCTTTGTGAACAATGAAGATGTGGTACGGAGAAAAGGTTCCGGTTCTCGTATCCACTCTTCAATCCTGTTGGTCTCATACCCTTCGAGGTCGAAGGATCAAACCGGCTAAGCAAAGGTTAATACAGTCAAAAAAAAAGTAAATAGCTCTTTTTATGACAATTCTATGACAATTTCATGACAAACACCCACGCTGCGGTATGTTTCATCGTGTTTCATTAAGAGAACAATCCAGTTTGCTCAATGAAGAAAGGTATCTGCTTAACGTGCTGTATTCTTGATAAGTGTTGGGTTTTTTAGCCATGGCATGCATATTGCTATCCGGAGGGGGAGAGCTATTATCCGTCTTCCACCAACCTTGACCAGCTATTTAACTCAGGAGACAAATATGCCATCAATCGCCCTTTTCCCTCAGTCGTTCACCAGACAGGACGAGATCCTAGCCCGACTTTCGGATTCTTTGAATTTTCCTATTATCACAGATAATCATATTCTCTCAGGTGTCTCGATGGAAAACGGCATCGATGAGAATAAACTTCGCCAATCGGTCTATCAGAAGACCTCGGTGTTCAATCAGTTCACTCTGGAGAAAGAACGCCATGTCAATCTGATGAAGATTGACTTGGCATCCCGGTTATTGAAACTCTCTCCCTGCATATATGTCGGATTTCACGCCTTGTTGATTCCCAAGAAGGTGACCCATGTCTTGAAAGTCCTGTTGGCCGATGAAAAAACACAGAGGATAAAACAGGCAATGACGGAAGAGAGGTCCGAGAAGGAAGCAAAAAGGCTTATAAAACAAACTGATGTCAGCTCGTATGCCTGGACGGATTTTCTTTTTCGAAAAGAGGCCGTAGATCGTTCTCTCTACGATATGATAGTGCCTGTGAGTAAACAATCTGTTGAAAAATCATCCAGGCTCATCATCGATATGGCTCATAAAACCTCCGTACTGGAAACCGAGGAGTCGAAGCAGGCTGTCGAGGATTGGTTGCTGGCGGTCCAGGTAGAAAAGGAACTTCTGCAGAAAGGGCATAAAATCGGTGTCTTTGCCTCACGAGGTGATATCACCCTTGAAGTTAATAAGAGTGTTTTTAATTTCAGTGGATTGGCAAATGAACTGACCTATATTGCTAAAGATGTCCCCGGAGTAAAGAGTATCGAAGTCGTTAAGGGAATGGAATACGAGACTTCCGTCTACCGTGGACAACACTTCGAACTTCCATCTAAAGTCTTGCTTGTCGATGATGAACGAGAGCTGATTCAAACCCTCTCCGAGAGACTGATTAATAGGGATGTCGGAAGCTATGCGGTCTTTGACGGTCAGCAGGCGCTCGATTTCATAGATGAAGATAAACCTGAAATAATGGTGCTGGATTTGAAGATGCCGGGCATTGACGGTATTGAGGTCTTGCGCAGGACGAAGAGGAAAGATCCCGAAATCGAGGTGATTATCCTCACCGGTCACGGCACTGAAGAGGACCGGAAAACATGCCTCTCCCTCGGAGCATTTGCCTATCTTCAGAAGCCTGTGGATATGGATGAGCTTTCCAGAACCATTTTAGAGGCGCATGCTAAGATCAAGGCATCATGAACGAGAAATCATCCAGTATAGCCAAGGCAACTTGAAATACCCTGCACGAGCCCCTGATAGTCCTTGACATGTGGATGATGTTTCAGATTAGAATAGACTATGAAGAACATAGTGAAACGATACGAAACGCTCTATCTCGGGGAGTGGGTGTTCTTTAAATTTTCTGCCCCAAAGGCTAATGAAGGATAAAAACCAATTGAATTCATTGGGTTCGTATATCGTCGGTGATATTCTGGATGGAGTTCCTCATGGAATCGCCATTTTAGATGACCGGTTCAGAATTACTGCCATGAACAGGTTCCTGGAGGGCCTGACCGGGTTTTCCTCTTCTGATGCCCAAGGAATCTATGCCGATTTCATCATTCGCAGCAATCTGGGTATTCGTGGAGAGGTATTCCAACGGGTTTTTTCCGCGGGCGAGTCCACAACGGTCGAAGGGGATATCATCAACCGGGATCGCAGAAGGATCAATATTCAGTTCACAATTTCACCATTGCACAATAACCACGAAGAGATAGTCGGCTTGATCATAGTTCTTGAGGATATTTCCAGCCTGCGATCCGTGATAAACACGTCGCTGCTGCCGGAAAATTCAACGGGCATTCTCGGGCATAGCCTGAAGATGCAAGAGGTCTTTGAGCTGATGCCTTTGATGGCGAGAACGGATGCCTCGATTCTGATTACCGGCGAAACCGGCACAGGTAAGGATAAAATTGCCGAGGCAATTCATAAGGCTTCAAAACGCGGCCGTCATCCTTTTATCAAGATCAATTGCGGCGCCCTTCCGGAAAGCCTGCTTGAATCAGAACTCTTCGGTCACGTCAAAGGAGCATTCACCGGAGCGATCAAGGACAAGCCGGGTATGTTCAAACTGGCTCAGGAGGGGACGATTTTTTTGACGGAAATCGGCGACATGCCTCTGCCGCTGCAGGTCAAACTCTTATCCGTTCTCGATGATCGTGAATTCTATCCGGTGGGCGGTGACAAAAAGGTCAAGGTGGATATCCGTATCATCGCCGCGACCCATCGATCTTTAAGGGAACAGGTGGAGGCAGGCCATTTCCGGGAAGACCTTTATTATCGTCTGAATGTGCTCCATATGCATCTGCCGCCGCTCAGAGAAAGAGAAGGGGATATCCGTTTTCTCCTTGATCATTTTTTGCGGGAATATACAAAAGGCCTCAATAAGAAAATAGGAGGCTTTACTTCCCGGAGCATCGAATTGCTGACAGCTTACGGTTATCCCGGAAATATCCGGGAGCTGAGAAACATAGTCGAGTACTGCGTCAATATATGCCAGGACGACAGAATACGAACCGAGCACTTGCCGAAATATCTGCTTGAAACGGAGACGGAGGAAAGCCAACCGCGTCAGGAGCCCGACCAAATTAACCAACTGGAAAGCGCCACGACAACATTACGAAACGAGCCGGATTCCGGAAAAGACTGGCTGAGCATTGAAAAGGAGATGATCATCGACGCACTGTTGAAGACGCACGGGAATCGCTCCAAAGCGGCTAAGGCTCTCGGGTGGGGACGGACGACCTTGTGGCGGAAATTGAATCAGCACAATCTGACCTGATAGCGACGACGGGGATACGATACATGAAAATCCTGATTCCTATTCATCTTAATTTCGTTGCCCAGAGATTTGATCTGGCTTCCGAAGTTCTCATCGCCGATCACGACGGTCAGAGAATCATGGGGCGCCCACGAACCATCATCATGTCGAGACCTTCTGCAGAAGAGTTGTGTAATCTGATCATTAAAGAAAATATCGATACCGTCATCTGTGGAGGGATTGAGGAACGTCACTATAAATTTTTGACCTGGAAAAAGATCGATGTGTTTGACTCGATCATCGGTGATTATTCCACCGCATTGGACTTGGCAGGTAGCGGAGAGCTTGAAGCGGGAACTATTCTGCCTACAACTTCAGACGATGGCGACGGAATGATACCATGAACAGAATCGCAAAACTCTTCGTCAGATTTTTACCGGTTAATCCGCAAGACCTAAGCGATGAGGTCTATCGAGGGAAGAGTTATACCAATTTCAAACGGGTTCTTTTTTTTATCATGGCAATGATATCCATGGTTCCCGTGACGATCACGGCAGGACTTGGGTATTTTCAATATCAGGATCTTTTACGCACCGAGGAACATGACCAATTGCTCTGGCGGCTTGACGGAGCCCGGAGAACCATAGAAGCCTTCATTGACGGGCTTCAATCCGTCGTCAGATTCATTGCCCGGGAAGACCGGTATGATTCCCTTTTGCAAAAACCGAATCTCCAGATACTGTTCGACCGGCTGAAAGAACAATATGACGGTTTTGTGGACCTGGGGATAATCGATGCAAAGGGGATCCAGCGTTCCTACGTCGGGCCGTACGATCTCGAAGGCAGGGATTACAGTGGTCAGGAATGGTTTCACGAGGTGATGACCAAGACAATGTATATGAGCAATGTCTATCTGGGGTTTCGTCAGGTTCCGCATTTTGTCATCGCCGTTCGCAAAAACGTTCCGAAAACCGATTCATATTGGGTGCTTCGGGCAACCATCAATGCGGATACTCTTCAGAAATTTATTGCCGCGATCCAAACAAAAGCCACCAACGATATGTTTATCGTCAATAGTGCCGGACAACTTCAGACCGCCTCCAATTCATATGGAGCAGTTTTGTCAAGATATGACGGAGTGACCGGTACGGACGGCATTGTCATGAACAAAGATGACCTGCGGAACACCACCTTCCATGCCGGCGTTCATCTGAAGAATACACCATGGATTCTCGTTCTCACGGAACAGGATTATGTGCATAAGGCGCAATGGGCGTCATTCAAACGGCGTCTTATCTTGATCTTCGTTGGTTGTACAATAACCGTTCTATTGATCATCTCACAGCTGGTGAACATCCTCACGGCTCGAATCCGGGAATCGGACGAAAAGCAACTGTCCCTGCTGGCCGAAGCCGAACATTCCAATAAGCTTGCCTCCATAGGGCGCCTGGCTGCGGGCGTCGCCCATGAAATCAACAATCCGCTGGCGATTATCAGTCAGAAATCGGGACTCATAGACGATTATCTCGGCCTTTGCCAGCCCTTCGAATACGGCGATAAAATCAGAAAAGCACTGGCAGGAATTCAGGAGAGTATCAACAGGTGCAAGAATATTACGCAACGCCTCCTGGGGTTTGCCCGCCGCGTCGAGGCGACCATAGAAGAAGTGGATCTGAACCAGATCGTGCGAGAGGTCATCCGGTTTTTGGAAAACGAGTCGTTGCATAACCGCATTCATGTGCTGACGAAGCTGGATGAACATCTTCCCCGCGTTTGGAGTGACCGGGGACAATTGCAGCAGATTCTTTTGAACATCACGAACAATGCCATAGATGCCATTGTCTATGACGGGATCATAGAGATCACGACGGTGGGATTTAGCGATTCCGTACGCGTAACCATAAAAGATAACGGTCCGGGGATGCCGCCGAAGATCCTCGAACATATTTTCGAGCCGTTTTTCACCACGAAGGTCCAGGGGAAGGGAACGGGGCTTGGGCTTTCCATAACCTACGGTCTGGTAAAAAAGCTTGGAGGAACCATAACGGTGGATTCGACCGTGGGAGAAGGTACGGTTTTTACTATCCATATCCCGTTTAATGCACCACATCTCGAGGGAAATCGACATGAATAAATTGAACATATTGATAATTGATGATGAGGTGGAATTTGCTTCCACCTTGGTGGAGCGCTTTTCCCTGCGCGGGATTGAGGCGAGGTCGGCCAACAGGGGAGTGGAAGCTCTGGCCCTTGTTGAAGCCTGCGTGCCGGATGTTGTCATTCTGGATTTAAAGATGCCCGACTTGAGTGGATTGGAGGTGATGTCCAGGATCAAAGGCATAGATCCAAGCATCGAGATAATTATTCTGACAGGCCACGGATCGACGACGGCAGGCATCGACGGAATGGAACAGGGCGCTTTTGATTATATGATGAAGCCGGTGGATTTAACCGTTCTGCTGGAGAAAATCGATCAGGCTTATAAAAAACGGATGGCCGGGCGAAAAGAATCATGAACAGTTTCGAAGGCGACATTCTTCGGGAGAAGCAACTACAGATGGTAGGTCGTCTGCTGGCCGGTTTTTCTCATCAACTGAAAAACCACCTGGCGGTCATCAAGGAGTCCAACGGGTTGCTCGGGGATATGTTGGATATGGGACAGGTGGAAAACAAGGTTGTGCAGGATCGTTTGCAAAAGATTGTCGAGACGGTGGGGAACCGGCTTGAAAAGACGGCGGAAATGGCCAAGCATCTGAGCGGTTTTGCACACCGGAACGACGCACCGCTAAGCCCCTTCCATCTCCAGGACATCCTTGATGAGGATCTCGCCTTTCTTCGACGTTTTGCCGAGTTGAAATCACTCGATGTCGCTTTGTCCTTTGGCCAAGGGTTACCCATGCTCTCCAGTAATCCCGCTTTGGTTCAGTTTATCTTTTCCTCTCTTTTTCTGTTTCTTCTTTCTACCCTGTCGTCCGGGGGGACCATATCCGTTTTTACCGAGCAGCGGAACGGAGCAATATGCGTAGGACTTCGACCGGAAGGCCTGGCTGCCGATGGGGGCTCAACGCTTGATGATCTTGATAGCGATCAGGCTCTTCAGACAGCGTTGAAGTATATCGGTGCCAACGTATCCATCCAATCGGCTGACGGTCGAATAAGAACCATACTGTTTCTGATTCCCCATTTCCACGCATCCCACTGTGCATCTCCCATTTGAGCACCGGCTTTTAAAAATTGCTGTCTTGTCGATTCGGCAGGCCGAATGAATGGCGCGCGAGCCGATCTTCCGGCAACCCGCTTATAGTGTCAACCACTGAAAATTCTCAACTGTTCGCGGAGAGGCGGCTTGCGCCCCCCGCGAACAGAACCGCCTGTGATTGCTACTTCTGAGCAACCGGTTTTCCTCTTTCCTCAGCTTTTTGTTCACTCTTCTCGACATGAACCTCTTTGATCGCCTTTCTTATCAGCTCTATCCTATATTTCGGAAGATAAAAAGGATAGTCGTTTGTCGACGATACGGCAGGATAACTGTCGGCTTTCTTGTCACTTTTCTCAAAGATCGAAAGGGTGGACTCTTTGTCCCCCTTCAAGGTGACAGCAAGGATCGGATCTTTAAAATCGGACTTTTTCCCTCCTTCCACATAAGAGTCGCATTGCAGGCCCGTAAGTTCGGAAATGAAATCGTTCATCGCGGCTTCAGGGACTTTCTTGCCGTCCGCCTCCGTCCATTGATCGGCAACCGCCTCTGGTTTCGTCTTTTCCTTTGCTTCCTGCTTTTCCACAGCCTTCTTCGTCAGATTCACGGTTTTCCCGCCATCGGTGATCTCAATTGCCGTCAATGTGTCTTTGGAGAAGGTTAAAACATGCTTGTCACGCAGGTCCCCGGCGCTTTGCTCGAAATCGCTTCGGAAGTTCCCGTTTGCAAGGTAGACATTCTTGTCGCCGTCGACGGTAACGAAGGTGTGCTGAAAGGTGGGAGCGTGTTTGCCCACGGCAAAGGAAAAGAGCGGACCGTTATTGCCGAGGACTTTCACGGCCACCTTTTTGTCATCCGTCAGATCGTACCTTTGATAATCTCCCGATTCGGATATGAGTGTGTTGAGGGAAAATCCGGTAACGGCCGCAATAAGTCTTTTGACTTTCCCTTTGTCGGCCGGATAGTCACCCGGTTTGATGAACCAGGCATCGTTTTTTTTGCTCAACGTAATTTTTTTATCTCCCATCTGCAGCTCAAAGCCGGTGATGGCCTTTTCGGCAATGGCTGGTGTCGCCGGCAAGGTGTAATGGAGGCGGTTGTTTTTTTTGACCAGAAGATAGCCTGAAAGGGTGAAGATCACCACGGCAAGAATTACATATTCCTTTTTTATTTTCATTTGTTGTACCTCATTTATTGCCCGGTGAATAATCTGCGGATTGCCTTTTTCTTCCTTGACCTGAGAACCCAGATAAAGAGACCGAACAGAGTCACCAGGATCGGAAGCCCGGCAATGTTGAAGGCTTTGATAAAGGTTTTGATTGTCTGCGGAGTTTCCACGATCGGATTATAGCTCTGTTTCTTGCTCCTCATGGCCGCAATGCCTTCCCGGCCGTTGAAGGAGTCGATATTGTTCATGACGAAGGTGGCATTCATTGTCGCTTCCGCTTCGGATCCCATCAGGTTGTCTCGCAGCATGCTTGAAGAGGCCATTATGAAGATCTTGCTCTTCTTGCCTTTAGCAATGAAGTTGCCTGTACTTGAGATTTCAGGGGTTGCCGCGTGCGCGGTGCCTGCTTCATGTTTTTCGTTTTTCTCAGAGCTGACCGAAGGGGTTTTGCCATCGGTTTTCTGGCTATCCTCTGCTTTTTTCATCTCCGGCAAGGGCTTGCCTGCAAAATAGCTGGTGAAGTTGCCTTCGAGAAGATAGGCCAACGCATAGCTCTTCTCTTCGGATTTTTGAGGCGGTTTCATGAACATGGGATTCAGGTTGATATTGCCTTTCAGTTCCCATGAATTTTGCGATGAGGAAAGGAGTTTGGTTGCGGTGATGCCCATCTTCTGCAACCGGTCCTTCTCAAGCTCCAGCGGTGAAGCATTGAGAACGATCAGGGCCTTTATACCGTGCAGAAAATCGACGTTATGGTTGATGTTTTTATTCAATATAATCGGAGCGAAATAAAGCGGGACCTCACCACCTTGTTGCTGCTGCTGTTTGTAGCAGTTCTCATCAAGAACAAAGGATTGCTTGATTTTGACCCCGTAATGCTCCAAGAGCTTTTCCAGCCCCGTGTCCATGGGCGCATACTGCGTTCCCTGCATTCCCATGAGCTGACCACCCCTTGGGGCCACTTCTTTGAGGGCATCCGTATAGATGATCAGGTTGGTTCCGCGCATAAGCGCCTGATCAATCTGATAGAGTTCGTAATCTGAAAACTTCTTGGTCGGCCGGGCAATGATCAAAGTACCCAATGTCGACGGAATCGGCTCCTTGTCGAGGGAGATGTCCTTGATCGTATAGTTTCTTTCCAGCATCGAGGCAAAATCGCCGATGACATCTTTGGCCTGTGTGCCCGTGGATGTATAAGGAGAGGTGGAAAGCGTCCCGTGGTCGGCAAGATATCCGATGTCGCTGTTGATGCCGATAAGGGATTCCATGCCCTTATCGATTGCCTCTTCGATATTGACCGGATCCTCGAGTTTGTAGCTGGTTCCGAACAACGGGATTCTGAATACATGGAGCAGGGGCAGCTTCTTGGTTTTACCATGGTACTCCATCAGGAGTCCAATTGCTCCTTCTCCGGCGGCTATCTGCTTTTCGGGAAGTGCCGGCCATTTTATCACGGTCAGGTCGTTCTGCTGTGCTGTTTTTTCAAGAGCTTCAGCTTGGCCGGGATTGACTTCGGAGAACTCGATCTTGTTGTAGTTGCGCTCGGCAACCTTTTTGACAAGATTCGATACAACCGACGGAAGTTTTTCCAGATTCTGGATTCCCATCAACGGTCCGATGGGACCTAAGGTCGGCGACATGAACATTGTCACCTTTACTTTGTCTTTCAAACCGAGCAGGGCGCTGACCTTGTTGTTCAATCGCAGGATGGCGGTTGTCAGGCTGTATTCGAGGTGATCCGTTGAGGTGATGGTGGGGATTTTCTCTATCATGTCGCCATGGAGAATGACCAGCCCCATATACGCTTCCTTGAATTTGACCTCATCCTTTTCTATGTCCTGGATTTGAACCGGAGTGATTCCGTAGCTCTGCGCCATTTTTTTGTATTTATCGGAATTTCCTCCAGGTCCTGCACTGTCCGGACTGATATTGTATATGGTGTAATTGAAATATTTGTTTCCATGGATGGCGTACTCCTCCAAGAGATCCCTCAGGTATTGCTCCGTCGCGTTATGCGGGGCGGGGAGATTTTTGGTGAAGAACGCCTTGATGGTCAGCGGTTCCGTCAAAGTCGAGACGACTTTCTTGCTTTCCGGTGAAAGAGAATAGATGCCGTCTTTGGTCAGATCTACGCGGAAAAACACCGTGGAACCAACAAGGTTCACCAGGACTATGACAACAACATAAGCAATGAATTTTACATAATTACTACGTTTCTGCATGGTTCTCCCTCCCTCTTAATTCTTTTCTTGCATGGACAGGTTGGCCCCATACAGTCCCACCACCATAACACTCACAAAATAAAGGACATCTCTTGAGTCGACGATACCTTTTGCTATATTCTCAAAATGCGCGGTGGCCCCGAAATAGCTGATAGCTTTAATCATCGAATCGGGGAAAAGAAAGAGCATATTGTTCAACAAGGTCAGACCGAAGCAGATGACCGTGCCGATAATAAAAGCGATAATCTGGTTTCTGGTGAGCGAGGAGGCGAAGATTCCGATGGCGGTAAACGCCGCCCCCAAAAACATTGCTCCCAGATAGCCGCCAATGACCGGCCCCCAGGACAAATCGCCCAGGCCTGAAATAATCAGCGGATAGGTGATGGTGGAAAGCAGCATCGCCCCGATAAACAGTACACCTGCCAGGAATTTACCGATGATGATATCATTGAAGGTGACGGGCAAGGTAAGCAAGGTTTCATAGGATCCGACATTGATCTCCTCGGAAAAAAGCCGCATGGTGACAGCCGGAATGACAAAGGAGAAGATCGGGGGCAGCAGGTTGAAGAAATTCCGCATATTCGCCTGATGCAACAGGAAAAACGTCGAAAAAAAGAACCAGCCGATCAAAAGCAGGAAAATGGCTATGACGATATAGGCTATCGGGGAGATGAAATAATCCTTCAGCTCCTTCTTGGCTATGTTGATGATCTGCATCAGGTTATACCTCCGTTGTCAGTTCGCGGAAAATATTTTCAAGACTTTCCGTTTCCCGATAGAACTCTATCAGCTGCCAGTCGGTCTTTTTGATGACCGCGTAGACATCCGCTCTGCTGTCATGCTCCGAGGAACAGGTCAGCCTCAAACTCACTGTTTTGTTGTCGGCATCTTCGCTTGTTTTGATCTGCTTTATTCCAGACAATGGGCTCAATACGTTTCCGACCTCGGAAGGGTTTGGCCCTTTCAATGCGATGTGTAAGGTGTATTCCTCGTCGGCTCGTTGCTTCAGTGCCTTGGTTGAGTCGTCGGCTACGATCTTCCCTTTGTTGATGATCACCAATCGATCGCAGGTGGCCTCGGCTTCGCTGAGGATGTGGGTGGAGAGGATGACGGTTTTTTCTTTGCCGATCTCTTTAATTATATCTCTGATCTCGACAATCTGGTTTGGGTCAAGCCCTGAGGTCGGCTCGTCAAGGACCAGAATCTCAGGATCGTCCATCATCGCATGGGCAAGCCCAACCCTTTGTTTGAGCCCCTTGGAAAGTTCGTCGATACTTTTGTGCATAATCTGATCGAGACTGCACAAGTCGGCAAGTTCACGGATCCTGGCCCGGCTTTTGTCTTTGCTCAAACCGCGTATGTCGGAAATGTACTTCAGGTAGTCATACACCAACATATTGTGATAGAGGGGGGCCGATTCCGGAAGGTAACCGATCAGCTTCTTGATTGCCAGAATGCCGTCTTCGATGGAATGATCCTTGATGCGGATGCCGCCGGAAGAGGGCTTGAAATACCCTGTGAGCATTCGTAGCGTTGTGGTCTTGCCGGCGCCATTGGGTCCGAGAAGACCAACGATTTCACCCTTTTCGATGTCGAAGCTGATCTTGTCCACTGCGCAAAAATCGCCATAATATTTGGACAGATTCTCAACATGAATCATAGGTTTTCTCCTTTTTTCCTAGTGTTACAATTGAGCGTTCTGCCAAACGGCAACCGACCTTCTGGAGTTGAAATCGGTTCTTGTTCGACACAACACTGGTAAAAATTCATAAAAACGAAAGGATAAACATCTTCAACCATCTGTCGGAGAAGTTGGTCCGTCCAATTTCGGAGATACTGCAAAAATAGACAAATAGTAGAACCGATCCTCTTCGAATTCAAGATAAATGGAATAAAATTTAACCTGAAAAAACAAAGGAGCACCGGTATGGGAGCAAACCAAGAAGGTTCGAAAACCCCGCAAGGGTATTGTGGGTCTTCAGTTACTTATGATACTATGAACCTATAGCGATTGTCGTTAGCTGATTCTGCTTCCGGTTGAGTTTGCGTCCGCTTGCGGAACAGGGTGGGGGAGGCCAAAGGCGCGTGAAAAAGAAAAAAGAACAAGCTCCAACAACCGCGTCCGGTTCGAAGGGCGTTCGGCAACGGAGAGGCCCGCTTGCGAAGCGGGTTGGGAAGACTTCCGGCAAAAGTCACCTCAAGACGGACATTTCGGATAAACGGGATCTTTTTTCCAATCTCATCAAAGCCCTCCACGCCGTAATCGATTTCGAAGATGCCTTTATCCTGCAAATGCAACACGATCAGCGTATGCTGGCCATGGTCTCCACTTCAGATAAACTCCTGGGGACCACCTGGGAGCCCGATATCGTCTTTAAAAGGGTTTTGAGCGGCAGACCTGTTGTTTCACATGACATCAACCTGGTGAGAGAATGGGCTGCGCAAACGGAAAAAGTTAAAAAAAATATTGCCTCGGCATTGCACGTCAACTTGTATGGTGGGCGCCTATCCATTCTTGTGATCACTCACTCCCAATCCGGATATTTCAGCCCGACTCATGTCAAGCAGCTGAATACATTCGCACCTCTGGCTTCTCAGGCCTTGTTGAGCCTCGATCTGCAGAAGGAGGTCATGCAGAGGGACCGTTTTTTTCAACTATCCATGGATCTCATGGGAATTGTTGATTATTTTGGAAATTTTAAGCAGCTGAACAATAGCTGGAACGCAGCTCTCGGCCATGGGGCGGAAGAGTTCTATCGCAACAGTCTGTATGATTTTTTGCACCGGGATGACGTTCGCATGTTCATGGATGCCATCAAACACCTGAAACAGACCGGAGAGCGCTGCCTCGTGGAAGGACGGTTTTTGAGACGTGACGGTTCGTACAGCTGGCTTTCATGCAGCCTTGCCGCCTACCATGATGAAAAACTTTGTTATATCGTTGCCCGTGATGTGACGGACCGAGTGCTCATTGAAAAACAATTATCCTACGATGCCAGGCATGATCCATTAACCGGTCTATATAACCGTGCCGAGTTCATGGAGCGGTTGGATATAGCATTTGCCCGATCCGTCCGGGAAATCAACTACACCTTTGCCTTGTTTTATATGGATTTAAACGGTTTTAAGGAGGTCAATGACACTCTCGGCCATAGCGTTGGCGACTGTCTTCTCAAAGAAGTGTCCCAATGCCTTCTCGACGTGGTGCGTAAGGTCGATACCGTGGCACGTTTCGGAGGCGATGAATTCACGGTTCTTTTGGATGCCATCAAATCCCGTGACCAGATGATCAGGATCATCAACAGGATCCATCAAAAACTGAGAGATCCCTTCGAACTGCACGGACATCGGGTGAAAACCTCCGTCAGCATAGGTGTGGCGCTGAGTTCTTCTTTCTATGAAAACGCCGAGTATATGCTGCGTGATGCCGATATCGCCATGTATAAGGCCAAGATGGAAAAAGATCTTTCGTATATTTTGATTGAGAGAACTGATGTGCAGTGTTGCATCGAAAAGCGGAGAGTTCGGAAAAAGTAATTTTTATTCTCGGAATATCACCTCTAAGCCTGCGGTAATAACTTGCGCAGGCCTCGATCTCGAACCAACTCGCTGGTTTTCGGATAGAAACCAGATCAGAAAGTCAAAAAAATAAACATTTTTGTTAAAGTGTTTTTCTGTTAACTGTCCAAGGATCACATATTTGTTAATCTTTTCATTCTTGTTTTGGTTGGCATATTTTCCTTCCATTATACCATTTTGTTTTCTGTATCAATATGTAATGATACGTTAATTGAAAAACATGACATGGTCGTTGATACTTTATTGCTTTAGCTTTAAAGAGGTTCAACCTGACTCCGAAGATATTTATGCCATTTTTGTCATATTTTAAGCGAGAACCGGACAATCTTTCC
>JBJKQT010000174.1:0-7403 GCA_046705065.1 Desulfocapsaceae bacterium | reverse complement strand
ATGCTTTCCGTTTAATTCTCGGAATAGTACCTTTATGCTTGGAGTGAAATTTTTTGCCTGCCTTGACGTTGAATGAAAATCCTTGGCTTGCAAGAGGCTCAATTTTTATCCATTGACTTCAACCGTTCTTTAAGTGAACGCCATGGAGTTGCAACCCAACAGCCGTTTGTCACTTCGGCAGATGAATTTGTTCGTCTTTCGGCCGCTTTGGGTTTTCCTTATAGAGAAGCAATGTCTTGCCGATAAGCTGCACCAGTTCGCCGGCGCAACCCTCTGTCAAAGCAAGGACTGCATCTTGTTTGCCGACACCGCTGTTATTGCCGATTTTCACCTTGATCAGTTCGTGGTGGGCAAGCTCCTGTGATGTTGCCTCGATGAGTTTATCACTCAACCCCTCCTTGCCTATTAAAATTACCGGGTTGAGATGATGACCCAGGCCTTTAAGGTATTTTTTTTGTTTGGAGTTTAATTGCTTTTTTTTTGGGGCTTCCATTGTGTCCATAAATTTATTGTCAACCAAGATAAAAGGATTATCCGACAAGATTTTTGAAAACTTGATAACCGCCAATCCAGGTGCCGATGGCGGATCCGATTCCCGTGAGGAAAAAAACAAGAAAAACCCTCAGAAGTTTGTTTTTCCACCAGCCGTTGAATGTTGCCATATCATCACCAACCGTTTCGAACTCTCTGACAACGGGAGGCCGGAGCATAACCTGAATAAAAGCCGTCACGTATCCGGCTCCGATGACCGGTGTCAGGCTGGTAAAGGGCGCGGCGGCAAAAGCACCCAGGGTCGTGAAGGGATGTGCGAAGGCTAATAGAGCCCCTATGGCTGCAGGAATACCGTGTGCCAATGACCAGATGACAAAACTTGCACCGGCGAGTTTTGCTCCTTTGATGATGCCGATGGCGAGAATCGATCCGATAATCAGGGCCGGAATTCCCCATCCAGCCATCTTCCAGAGCTTGGATGCGGGGGGGATGGTGCGGATATCATCAAGCATCTGTCTGTTGTCCTCACCGATTCTTTTTTTGATTCCTTCAACATGACCGGCGCCTACCACGGCGACGATTCGTTCACCGTAAGAGGCCTTGATTTCTTCCGCAAGGTAGATATCTCGCTCATCTATCAAGACTTTTTTTATAGAGGGTAAAGCCTCTCCCATTTCATCCAAAAGTTCGGAAAGAACGTCCTTTTTCTTCAAGTTTTCAAGATCTTCCGCTTTAATTTCTGTGGTATCAAAAAGGGTAGCCAAAAGCGTTGCCAGCAGATAGCTTTTTTTAAAAAAAGATGTGGATTTCCAGGCCCTGCGCAGGGTTATCCGGATGTCCCGGTCGCAAAGAGAAATCGGAATGCCCATCTCTTCGGCAGTCCGGGCGGCCGCCAGGAGTTCGGCTCCTGGGGTGACACCAAGTCGGGCCCCCAGTTTTTTCTGGTAGGAGGCCATCAGAAGACTTACCAGAAGCGTGGAGAGATGTTTTTTCCTTATGATTTCCTTTAAATCCAGAGATTGCCACTGTTCTTTCTCTTGAAGCGCACGAAAGCGTTTATCATCGAGTTCAATACACACGCAGTCGGGTTGTTCACGGCTGATGACATCTTGCACCAAGTCCACGGATTCTTGGGAAACATGTGCAGTCCCAACAAGTAAAATGGTGCGATCGGGTAATGCGATGGTATGAACATCCGATGGATAGGCATGTTCTTCTGATAGGGCTATGTTGTCCATGATGTTCAAAATATTGGATTGAATAATAAAATTCTCTTATGTGGTCAGCAGGTTAACAAGTTGGCCAAAGGCGTCCGTTGTTTCGGCTAGGGCTATAATGGGCATAAAACCTCCGAATGTAAAGGGGGATTGAGGCAAAGGTGGAAATATCTTGCCGGATCGATGAAAAGCCGGGTTTGGTCCGGCAGTATCCGTGCTTTCTTTTTTTTACGTCGGCAGGTATACTCCTATGTGAAAAACTTCCTGTAAATTCGGAGCTTCCATATACAAAATGGACGAGGCCCAATGATCGTATCCAGACCTTTCGTCCTCTTTTCTTCTGATCGGGATGACAGCTAATTTTAGTATATCACGTATATATTTCGATAAGAATGACCATATCCTTCTCAACATCGTAAATGATGTGCTGAACCGGGAACCGGCCCACCAGGATATCAAAAACCTTTTGACAACGTATCTTCATCCCCACGGGATAAAAGAAATGACTGCATCAACCGGGTTGCGGATAGCATATGCGGTTATACATCTGCTCGGATCATTGGAAGCGGGGAAAGCCGTTGATCGGCTCAGCGCCTTGAGATCGCTTCGAGACGAGGTATACTGCAGCTCCCAACAAGGTGCCCTGCACAAGAACACGGCCAGAATCCTCATTGAAATAATGAAAGAACTGGTTCGATCCCAGGGTGATTACGTTACCCAGCTCAAATTGGCGCGGGATTTTCGCATGGCGACCTTCGGCAAACCGAGGTTCATCCGGGGGCAGTTGACGAAACACCATCTCATTGAGATGCCTGAGGAGTGGAACCAGATTTCTTTTGACCATCACGTCCACGATGCGAACACCAAAGGAAGGAAATCTCCGACCCACATGATTATGGATGCGTGGATCAAGGGGATCCGGAGCTTGACCGTCATCTATTATAATTTCGTCAGTGTCGAGGTGGTGGAGGAGCTTCTTGAAGCAGCCGAGATCATGGGAATTACCGTGAGGATTGGAATTGAGTATCTGGCCAGGTTCCGGGGACGGTACATTAAATTTTTCTGGACTCCCAAAGGCTTCACCGATCGGAAAACATTTCTGGATTTCCTTGGTCGCGGGGCGGCACGACAGTTTATGGACGAAGGGAAACTTGTTTCCGAATATCAGCAAAAATACGTCTTTGCAGTCTTGGAAGAGTTCAATAGAAAACACCGTCTTGTGATAAACGAGGTCTACGGATTACATCTTGCCCCGCTTACGCTCGAAGAGTTCCTGGCCTTTGTCGGTGCCGGACACCCCTCGCTTCTTCATTTGGCAAAGTGTATCTATAACCGGATGTTTCCTGAGATGCTGGAAGTGGCCGAGCGGATGAGAAGACGATGTGCGGAAGTTGACGAAGAAGAGAGGCTGCGTCTCATCCACGGGATCGAGGTTATGAAGACGCTTGATCCCGATGCCATAATCGAAGCGTTTTTGCAGCCTAGTCGAAATCCGGTGATTCCCAATCCATTCGAACCGGGAAATGAACCTGACATACCGAAACTACTGCGGCTTTCACCGGAAGAGCTCCTGGAGAAAATTGCCGATCTGAACCCGGGTTTTCGCATTATCCTGAACCTTACCGGATTGGTTCCGGCCGATGTTCTCGAGCTTCTTTATGACTGCAAGGGAAGGATAACCCATCTTGAGATTTTCAACCTGAAAGACTTTGCGGCTGGTATTGCCGGGCATAATGAAGAAATCAACAGGCTTCAGTTGGCAATTAACCAGGGTAATGTTGTCAAGTTGAAGCAGGTAATACGAAAGATCATCAAAGATGTCGCGGCCGAAGCCACTTCGGAGACTTCGGAAAGGGTGGCGAAGATGTCGATGATCCTTCATAATATGCCGACGTTGCAGAGGTATTATAAGAATTCGCTGCTAAAATCAAAATTCGGCAGCGATTCCACCGGAAGTTCCCGAAACTGTTTCGGTATGGGTCTGGTTGTCAAGGACACGCTTCCCAGACGTTCGCAACGGTTTCTGGAGAGCAACGCGTTGCGGTCAAGGATCAAAGTGCCCGTCAGGATAAAAACACATCTTCGTGTGACCCATATACCTAGAGATTACAAGCGTGCTCCACGTGAATTCGAGAATTTGCGCCGGGTTTTGTCGCATGCCTTCATTAAAACTCCTCCCGGAATGGGGATTGGTTATGAACAGCACAGGGATTGGGTGGTTCAGGCCTTTTCCGCCCATATGGAGCCTAATGGGAACGTTGCCATACTGGGAGGGATTCAAATGGGTCCCGATCCTGTTTGGTCTACCTTTGAAAGGCAGGAAGATACGGATAAAAATCCTAAAATTCCCCTTAGATATATCAATACTCATCTAAAAAACGGTATAAAAATTCTTGCCGGATTTATTCCAGCCTTTGCGACCTTTGCACTAACGAAGGATTGGTGGTTTCTAGCTTATTTCGGTGCTTTCATCTGGTTCGGGATCACCGGAGGAAGAAATATCATCCAATCGGTCCTTGGCGGGGGAGGTATCAGGAGGTCTCCTCTGCTCCATTGGAATGACTATATCAGCTGGGATAGATTGGCGGACTCTCTCCTCTATACAGGGTTTTCCGTGCCGCTGTTAGATTTATTGGTAAAGACCATAATCCTTGACCGATCCTTTGGAATCACAACAAAAACAAATCCGATTATGCTCTATGCGGTCATGGCCTTGGCAAATGGCGTATATATTTACTGTCACAATATCTTCAGGGGGCTACCCAGACAGGCGGCTTTTGGAAATCTTTTTCGCAGTGTCTTGTCCATCCCATTGGCGATTGGCCTGAATTCGTTAATCGGGGCGATATTGGGTGCGGCCGGCGTGGTCGGTGTTGCAGGTATTCTGCAAAAATGGGCGGCCGTTATCTCCAAGTTTGCATCGGATTGCGTGGCCGCAGTCATCGAGGGACTGGCCGATCGTTTTATCAATATCCATCGACGTTTTACTGATTATTCGACAAAAATTGCTCAGATATTTGAAGTTTTTGCCAAGCTCGAAATCCTTTTTCCGGAATCCGATGTCGTCAACCTGCTGGAATCACCAAAAGAATTTCTTCAACTTCTTCAAGAGAAAAAATCTGATTTGGGGACGATCGCCATTATCAATGCCCTCGACCTTCTCTATATCAGGATGTATCAACCACGTGCCGGCAGTGCACTTGTCGCGATCATGGATTCGATGAACCAGGAAGAACGCAGGATGTTTGTCGCATCCCAATACATTCTTCAGCGCCACAGACAAATCAGCCAGTTGTTTGTGGATGAAGTTTTTGGTAAAAAGTTCTCTAAGGCTCTAGCTTTTTACCTTGATCGATCAGAGGAATACCTCGAGGAAGTACAAGCTCTTTATAAAACATTCACGGCGAAATAAAGAAAGCAGGGGTATCCCGTATACCTAAAAAAGTCATAACAGGATATTATCATGCCTCAACCAAAGATACGTTTGTATGCCTTGACCACTTGCGAGTATTGCCAGTCGATAAAAAGGATGCTCGCCGAATTTGCGCCTCCCCATGAAGTCGTCGAAGTCGATGTGATTACACGCGAAGAACGGAGACGCTATCTTGAGGACTTGAAAAAGGTTAATCCAGCCTGTTCCTTTCCGACGACGGTTATTGACGATCAGGTAATTGTTGGCTATAAAATTCAGGAAATTAAGGAGACTCTGGGAATTCGAACCAAGGTCGACGATCTTTTTGAAAAATTGAAGATCATCAATGAAAAGAAAGGATATTTTTTTAACAGCAACAAAGAAAGGACGTTTGACCTGCTGCGCGGACTTCTGACCAATAAAGACCGCTATGGTTATATGGCTTGTCCCTGCCGGTTGGCTGCAGGCAATCGCGATGCCGACAAAGATATCATCTGTCCGTGCGTGTATCGTGAACCTGATGTGAAAGAATTCGGTTCCTGCTACTGTGGATTGTATGTCTCAGCCGATTGGAATGCCGAAAAGATTGAACGGGTCGTTGTTCCGGAACGCAGACCGGCGGATCTGATATACTGACTTTACCCGGCGTGAATTTCCTGGGGCCGATGGCAGAAAGAGTTCTTCTCCGCTCATTATGATGAATTAAACACCTTAGGTTTAAAGACATATGGATACTTCGACAACATCGACTGAATATACCGGCAGAACGGATATGGAAAAGGTTCGTTGCCTGATCATCGGCTCCGGTCCTGCCGGATGTACCGCCGCCATTTATGCATCCAGGGCAAGTCTTGCCCCCGTTCTCTATGAAGGGCTGCAGCCTGGAGGGCAATTAACAACCACGAGGGAGGTTGAAAATTTTCCCGGTTACAGAGATGGCATAACCGGCCCGGAAATCATGGAAGGAATGAAAAAACAGGCAATCCGTCTGGGCGCCGATTTCCGTTGGGGAGAGGCAACGGCTGTCGATTTCAGCAGAAGACCATTTAAGGTAACGATTGACAATAAAAAAATTATTTTGGCCGAGTCTGTGATTATCTCGACCGGAGCCAGCGCAAAATATCTGGGACTTCCTGAGGAAAAAAAGTTTGCCGGGGCAGGGGTTTCGGCTTGTGCAACCTGTGACGGGTTCTTCTTTCGAAACAAAGATGTCGCCGTTGTCGGGGGCGGGGATACAGCGGCGGAAGAAGCCCTTTTCCTCAGTAACTTCTGCAATAAGATATATCTCATTATTCGCCGTGATGAAATGCGGGCATCAAAGGTGCTGCAGAAACGGATTTTTAAAATGAAAAAGATTGAAATTCTCTGGGAACACGAGACCAAAGCTTTACTTGGTGACAGGTTGCTGGAAGGAGCCGTTCTTGTGCATAAGAAAGGAAGCCCGGAAATGAGCGAGGTAACCATTAAAATTGAAGGCTTTTTCCTCGGGATCGGCCATAAACCCAATTCGGAAATTTTCAAGGACTATCTGGATATGGATGAGGTGGGATATATAAATACCCTCCCTGGAACTCCTAAAACGAACATTTCGGGAGTTTTTGCCTGTGGAGATGTTCAGGATAAGATCTATCGTCAGGCCGTGACGGCTGCGGGGTCAGGATGTATGGCGGCCATGGAGGCGGAACGTTTTCTCTCTGAACAGGAATAGCGGCTGTTGTCCCCGAGATCCTGAGATTCAACACCATGGTCATGGGCGGAATTGACTACAAAACCGTACTCTCAGTTCCTTCCGCCATGATCGGATTCTGCTCCTGAACTTTCAAGGTATCCCCCGGATGGATCAAATCGGATTTTAAGTTGTTCCAAATTTTTATCTGCTCGGGGGAGGTTTTGAATTTCTGCGAAATAGTCCAGAGCGTGTCGCCGTCTTCGATTGTATAGTATTTGAATTCAGCCCGGGCTGCTCGTACCGGCGGAGCTAACTTCTTGTGAGCTACCAAAACAATCGAATCGTCATCACGCCCCTTATTCTCTGAAAAAAGCGATGCCGTATCGGGATGTGAACTGACTGCCGCAACGAGTCGGTGCTGCTTTTCTTTTTTACCTGATACATAAAGTGTGAGTTCCTGTCCTATCTGTAACGACTTGGCACTCTTAATGTTGTTCCAGGCGAGGATAAGGTCCGGACGAAGATGATACTGTTTGGCTATATGGGCAATGGTTTCACCACGGCGGACCTTATGTTGAATAATGTCCCCGGCATTTTGGGCAATTGCCTCGGC